>CAXGOD010000035.1:0-10629 GCA_964011245.1 uncultured Bacteriovoracaceae bacterium
GATTGTGGTTGTTGATACAAATACAATCTTTAGAACAGGAGCAGCTTTTTTACGTTATGCTGAGAAACTTGACTGCCCTATTCTTTATATCGATCATCATCCATGTGCCCAAGTAACTCAAAATGATCACTGTATTGACACATCTGCCGCAGCAACTGGTCAATTAGTTGGTGAACTAATTGAACATATGGGAATTGAGCTTGATCAAAAAATGGCCCTCCCCCTTTATACTGCAATTCTAATAGATACGAGTAGTTTTAGATATCCTACAGTTACAGCTAAGACTCATGAAATGGTAGCGAAACTTATGGCAACTGGTATTAATCCACCTAGGGCCTATAACGGTATTTACGGAACAAAGAATATTCAGCATCTTCATATGCTAGGTACGGTTTTAGCAGCGACCAATTGTAACAAAGCTGAAGACATCGCTTGGATTGAATTGAAAAAGAAAGACCTAGAAAAGTTTCATATAGACATTGAAGATACACATGCATTTATCAATCACTTGCTTATTTTAGATGATGTAAAAGTCGCGTGTATGTTCAGAGACGATGGAGCCAGGGTCAAGGTTAGCTTACGCTCTTCAGGAAATTATGATGTTGGATTAATTGCAACTGCTCTAGGCGGCGGAGGACATTCTCATTCAGCAGCAACTCTCATTAGTAAAAATGGAGAAGAGACAACTGCTAAAATTATTCAAGAAACTGTTAAAAATATTGAAGCTCTTCTAGTGCGTCAAGATCGTTTAAAAGAGAGTTTGTAAACGGCTCCATTATCATTAAAAATTTCGATTTTTGCACCTTCATATAAACTCATATAAGTTTCAATAATTCGCATACCAAAACCAGTTCCCCCCTCTCCAGCAGTACCTAGATAAGAGTTTATGTGAGATTTTTCATTAAACTGCTTCAATACATCCTCTGAAAACCCAGCACCTTCATCGCGAATTTCAAGGGTCGTTTCTTTACCATTATCGTAACAAGAGAGAGTCACTTTTCCGTACTTAGGAGAAAACTTTATAACATTAGATAAGATATTGCCTAAAATATTATTTACTAAAGTAGTCCCTTCTGCATAAACAATACTATCTGCACACGTATTATCTAAAAGTTGAATATCTTTTTGTTTAATTTTATCTTCAAATAAAAAGAGTGCTTTTCCTAAACACTCTTTTAAATTTATAGGACGACACTCAATAGTTTCTCTTACCTCCTCTAGGCGTTGTTCCGTTCTAACATGGTTTAGAATATCAGTAATATTTCCAGTAGCCTTTAAAGCTTCTGTAAGGCTTATGGCGACCTCACCTTTACTTAACCTAGATGCTCTTTTTAAATAAAGAATCGATACCTGTAGGGAGTTTGCTATATCGTGAGATAGGACTCTAACCAACCTTTGTAGTTTTTCTTTCGTTTTTAGCTTTTCTAAAGCTTCATCTTTTTCTTTGCCTAGTGTTATGATTTGATAACTAAGCCCTAATGATAAGATCAACATTTCAAAGACGTTCCCAAAAAGTAGACCATTATTATAAATATATCCTCTCCCTAAAAATCCATGTACTGAGCCCAAGTACAAAAATGCACCTAAAAACAAAAAAGACCACGAAATCAAATAAATATATCCTAAAACATTCTTTTTTAAAGAGACTATAACTCCTGCAATAATAAAACTTAAGATACCCAAAGGAATTAAAATATCTATATAGTTACCAAATAACCATGCTCCTGAATTAAACCAAGGAGTTAGTGCATACAAAATAGGAATACTCGCTAAAAATGTTCCTCCCCATACTACATATTTAAACCCAGGAATATGTTCATCGGTACTTAAAAAACGACTCGTAAAATGCCAGGCGAAGATAAGGGAAAATGATGAAAAGACTATGAGATAGTGGGAGAGAGTAGTATTTTCAAAAATATCTAATACATCTACTATACCTTGAGAGCCTAAAACAGTTAAGAATAAAGTTGCTAAGTAACCACAATAAGTAAAATAAACATTATTCTTAGTAAAAATAGCGATGAACAAGTTATAAACAAATAAAGCAAACATTGCTCCAGCATATGCTCTAAAAACATTTAGTTTCTGTGTGTTTACTTTATAGAAATCGAACTCATTTGATATAAATATTTTTGAATTGAGTACATGATGTCCATACTTTCTAATTATAACTTCTTTTTGTTCATGCCCAGAAAAGTTTACTTCAAAAGCTGTATAAACGGAGTTTAATTGCCTTTTACTTATAGGAATAGAGCTTCCACCTTTTATAAAGTCCTCACCATCCATAAGGTCAACATTTCCTGTTAGTAGATGGTCGAAGTAGAGAATCTTTTTAAGAGAGTTTTCTGAAGTATTTTTAAGTGTTACTTTTACAAATAGAATATCTTTTGAGTAAACCTGATTTAGAACTTCATCATTTAGTTGAAACAACTTCTCTGGTATTAGGAAATGATCTCCATTTTCCTGGTGTTTATTAATATTAATAAAAAGACTTCTCGTCAGATCGATTCGACCTGAAGATTCATCAATTTCAATAATTCTTGAAGCGTATACATTTATATTTAAAACTAAAAAGACTAGTATCGTTTTAACTGTATAACTAATGATCCGATTAATAATAACAATCCTCCTAACAATTGAATTGGTGTTAAAAGAGCGTCTAGAAATAACCAATTTACGATGACGGCCATAAAGGGAAAAAACATCTCAGCTAAGGAACAAGCTCTAGCAGAAATTCGCCTTAGCCCTTGGTAGTACAAGTACATTGCTAAGAGCCCCGAAACCAAAACCATCAGAGAAATCTTACCATAGACCTCTAGAGAATGAGTAAAGACATCATTTGCCTGAGCAGCAAAAGGTATTAAACAAAGAAACCCCATAATGAAACGGCCGGCCATAATTTGCTCATCTGTGTAACCTTCCTTCCCAAGTTTTTTTCCAAAAACCGTTGCTGAGGCCCATCCAACAATAGAGAACCCAACAAGCATATAACCTTGAAATGCACCTGGTTTAATAAGCATCTGGTAAATGCTCTCCCCTGAGTTTCCAAGCTTGAGTAAGTCTTCATAAGATATTAAGAATGCACCACATAAACAAATTAATGCCCAAAAGATAAACATCCTTTTAACATCTTCCTTTAGAACCATTCTTGCCAACATGATGGCAAAAATGGGCTGAAATTTTTGAAGCAGAATAACAAGGGAAGGGTTTAAAAAGATAAATGCTCTTGTAAATGCCATCGTTGCTAATGCTGAACCTATTCCACCAACAATAAAAAAGTAGAAGTAATGTGAGGTCTTGGCCTGCCAGATTTTTTTTAATGATTTAAAAAAGACTATTGAAAAAATGACCGTAAGAATAAAGTGTTCATAAAAGACAATGGAAGCAGCATTAATTCCACTTTGCATAAGTGGATAACGAATAAGAGTATCAAGTGCCCATAAGGCACAAGCAAAAACGACAAATAAAAAACCTGTCACAGCGTAAGTTCTCCTGCGGAAAATTCTTCAAATACGGCTTTAGCTTTTTCGGCCACTAGCTGTTTTTTAATCTTCTTTCTTTCTTTACGGTATTTTCTTTGCTCTTTAGTTAAAGCAACTGAAGGCAGTAATCCAAAATTAATATTTGATGGAACTGGCTTAGGTACGGTCATAATATAATTAACTAATGCTCCAAAAGCTGTCTCAACTGGCCATTGAACGGACTCTTTGCCTTTAAGCTTCCTCACAATTTGGCTAGCAACATAAAGCCCCATGCTGGCACTTTCTGTATACCCTTCGACTCCTGTTATTTGACCTGCAAAAAACATTTCAGGATACTTCTTAGAACATAAATCAAAATTTAATAGTTTTCTTGAGTTTAAAAATGAGTTTCTATGCACCGAACCTAAGTGAATAAACTCAGCATTTTCAAAGCCTGGTATTGTTCTAAAAACTCTTTTTTGCTCTGGATACTTCAGTCTTGTTTGAAATCCAACAAGATTAAACGCTGAACCTAATAAGTTTTCTTTTCTCAGCTGGATAACAGCATAAGGAGCTGTTCCATCTTCCATCATAAGACCAATTGGCTTCATGCAAGAAAAACGAGGTGTATCTTTTCCTCTTTCGGCCATTAAGTCTACCGGAAGACAAGCTTCAAAGAATCTATACTCTTCGAAGTTTTGAGCTGGAACTTTTTCTGCAGCCACTAACTCTTCAACAAACTTATAATATTGCTCTTCGTTCATCGGTGCGTTTAAGTAGTCTGCAGATTCATCAGCTTCTTTATGTCTGTCTTTAAAATAAAGCTTACTATAATCAAGTGAGTCTGCATCAACCACTGGGGCGATAGCATCATAGAAATAGAAGTCTTCTTCAGAGATATTTTTTTGAATCCAATCAGATAAAGGCTCAGTTGTTAATGGTCCAGTAGCGACAACAACATAATCGCAATTATACTTTTCTTTTAAAAGGTTTGGATCTGTTGCTTCTTCTGCTAAAACTGTAATATTTGGATTATTTGTTAATGAGTCTGTAATATAATTAGAGAAAGGTTCCCGATCAACGGCCAAAGCATCTCCCGCTGGAACCGAAGCCGTTTCAGCTGCTTCTAGTACCAAAGACCCTAGGGCTTTCATTTCCAATTTCAAGATTCCATGGGCAGAACTGATATTTTTTGACTTCAAAGAATTGGTACAAACAAGTTCAGCAAATGTACTTAATTTCTGAGAAGGATTCTTTTTAATTGTTTTATTCTCTATTAAAACAACTTCAATTCCGTTATTGGCCAAATGGTTTGCTGCCTCAGATCCGGCTAGACCTGCTCCAATAACTAAAACTTTTCCTAATTTTTCATTCATAGGGCTACTCATGTGGTAAATAAATGTTATAATTTCAATAAGTTAATGGAGGAAATTACCCCTATAATAGCAATGAGTCAAATACAGACAATTGGATTGTAAAAATGAAAATTACCCTACATCAAACACAACATAGAGTTGCTGATTTTGATAATATAATCAAATACTTAGAGGAAATTCAAGAACCAGGCGTTCATCTATTTTCTGAGTTATTTCTTACTGGCTATCCCCTTCAGGATCTTTGCCTGCAAAAATCATTTATTGACGCTTACCAAAATTCTCTCAAAGAACTTTCAAAGCTTTCAAAAAAGTTAAAAGAAGGACAAGTCTTTCTTATAGGTGGCCTTGATTACGAGTTAAGCCAAGATGGTCTTCCAATTGATATCCGTAATGTTATTTTTCAAGTAGATATTGATGGCATCAATCCAATCTATACCAAGCAACTTCTACCCAACTACGATATCTTTGATGAACAAAAGTATTTTACAGCAGGAGTGGAATCATTTATCTGGGAGTATGAAGATAAAAAGATTGGTCTTCTGATTTGTGAAGATATGTGGGCCAGTTCATTCCATCATAAAGATCCAGTTGCAGACCTAAAGGTCCTTTGTGAGTCCGAAAAAATACAGCTGGATGCTGTTTTTAATCTTAGTGCAAGTCCATTTACAATTAATAAATTTGAAAAAAGAATTGAGCGTTCTCAATATATTGCTCGCCTACTACAGGCTCCATTTTTCTATCTTAATCGAGTCGGCGGTGAAGACGAAATTCTTTTTGATGGAAATAGTTTTATCACAGACGGCAATAAAACCCTTGTTCAAGCAGCACGCTTTAAGCAAGACAGGATAGAGTTCTATCTTAAGGACCATGAATTTGATTTTAGTGGAAAGATTGATACTAAAAAAGAAAGAACTTGGGAAAGCCTATTTAGTGCGCGTCTAGAAGAGTCAAATGATCTTCCTCTGCTAAATTCTTGGAGTGATGAGGAATGCCAGGAAGTTATTGATGCACTTTCTTTTGGCTTTCAAGAATATGCTAGTAAATGTGGTTTTAAAAATTTCACCATCGCCTCTTCCGGTGGAATGGACTCAGCACTTGTACTGGCTATTATGCGTCTATGCCTTAAAGAAGGACAATACTTAGAAGCTATCTATATGCCGAGTATTCATTCTAGTCCACTTAGTTATGATCTTTCAGCTGAGCTTTGTCAGAATCTAGGGATTCCAATGACAACTCTACCTATTAAGTTCTTACACTCAACCGCAAAAAACCTATTTGGACAATCATTCTCGCAACCATTTGAAGGATTAACCGATGAAAATATTCAATCACGTTTAAGAGGAACTCTTTTATATACAAGAAGTAACCAAATTAACTCTATGGTTGTTAACACTTCGAATAAATCAGAGCTGGCGGTTGGATACTCAACCCAATATGGGGATAGCGTCGGGGCCATTAGCCTGCTTGGGGATATTTATAAGTCAGAAGTGTACCAACTAGCTCGCTATATTAATTCCAAAAACAAGGGGATTATTCCTAAAGGAATCATCGATCGCCCTCCTACGGCTGAGCTTAGACCAGGTCAAGTAGACACAGAAAGCCTTCCTCCTTACGAGCGACTTGATGCAATTTTAGAAGGAATCTTAAGTTACCGTTTAAGTAAAAAAGATCTTTGTAAAAAAGGATTTGAAGAAGAAGAAATAAACAAGGTGTTTCATCTTTATAGAAGAAATGAGTATAAACGTTATCAATTTTGCCCGATCATAAAAATTAGCTCGAAAAGTTTTGGATTTGGGTATAGAATACCGATGAGTAAAGCATCTGACTTCTATTTAAAGTAAATATATAGCAATAAAGGAGCCCCCCATGAGTAAAAAATCACTATTAGATTCTTGGTCAAAAGTAAGAAAGCAAATCGACAGTTTTGTAAAATCAAACAATATCGATGATCTTCAAAAGACTGTTAAGAAAAGAGTTCAAAAAGCTCAAAAAGATATCACTTCTACAGTTGAAGGCGATATTTCTAAAGTAAAAGGCAAAATAAAAAAAGAAGCTGATCAAATTGAAAAGATGGTTGAAAAACTAATCAACGCTGAGATCAAAAAAGCTCAAAAATTTGTTGATGAGCAAAAGAAAGAATTAGCTAAAATTCAAAATAAGCTTGAAAAATTAGTTGCTGCCAAGAAACCTACTAAAAAGAAAGTGAAGAAAAAAGCGACGAAGAAGAAAGTTGCTAAGAAAAAAGTTGCAAAGAAAGCGACTAAGAAAGTAGCAAAGAAAAAGGTAGCTAAAAAAGCAACGAAGAAGAAAGTTGCCAAAAAAGCACCTGCCAAAAAAGTAGCAAAAAAGAAATAAATAGCATTCTGGGTGGCTTGTTTTCAACAAGCTGCCCATTTTTTTTATCACAAGAACTCCCACAACCTTCTTAGATATTCCTGTAATATTAATAACCTAGCCTAGATCTTCATATTACTTCACCTAAAACCTGAGTTATTCCTTAAACTATTATAGAACCAACCGATAAGAAGACTGTGAAAATGTTTAAACTAAAACCTGCTATTCTAATCTTTGCAATGATATTAAGTACAAACTTAATTGCTGGAACAAATGGTATGCAAATGATTGAGACAGAGGAAGCAACTAATCAATGTACTGCTGCACTCCAACCAGATACATATGTTGATAAGTATCAAGTTATAGTTGAAACCTTAGCTCTATCAGAACTAGGAACCTACAGTTCAGCCAAATCAACAATGTCGCTAGGTGATCCCGGTGAATTTGACGGCTATATTAAAGGTCTCTTTTCGGAAGTCTCTTCCGCAACTGCTGCTTCATTAAAATCAACAGGATTTACATCTTCAGGTTTTCTAGCAGCAGATAAAATACTTCAAAATGAAGCTCATTTAAGTACGGATAACCCATTAGCTGCCTATCAAGCAAAGCAAAAAACTGCTGAATTTCTAGCAAGAAATAAATATGATGTTGACGATTATATTAAAGCTAAGAAGTTTGGAACTGCTGATGAAGCAAAAGAAGCTGATGAGATATATGATGATTTATTAAGAAGCTGTATAGCTCAAGTCTCTCAGGCTTCCACTATTCACTTAAAAAAATCCTCTGCAGAAAGAGATAACAGGGCGGTACTCTCTGAAAATTTAAAGTTAATGGATCAAATAAAGAAAGATCAAACAAACCAAGTTACTATCATTCCCCCATTTGTTGACCAAAGCATTATCTGTAGTGTTGAGCAAGCAATAGGAAAAAATAAGAAAAGAAGTAAAGCATGTGATACTGTAAACGACGCTATTATGTCAGACACAAATGGCTTCACGCAACTTCTATCAAATTTTTCCACTCCAAATCCACATGGAATTCTTCCAATTCATGCAGACAAAGAATATTGTAAAAACTGTATTGGTGAAGCATTTATTTTCAATGCATCTCTAAGCCAAGGAGTATCGGAGTTTACACCTGTGACTCCTCTTGGGGAGTCTATTGCTGACGACATACATGGGACAAGAAATCTATTTAATAAAGTTTTTGCTTCAAAAGAAAAGATCCCCAGCAAGGAAAGGGCTAAAAAGTCTTGGGGTAATATTAGAGACACATTTAAAGAAAAATTAACTTACAAGTTAGTTTCTAAGAAAGTGAATTCAGAACTTGCAAAGACAACAGAAACACTACAACAATTGTATCATTACAAATCAAGAACACATGAAGATAACCATGAAAAATTTGATGAGGCTTTTACATGTTATAACGAAGATATGATTGACTCTGCTCTTCATAGGTCGTGTGGTAATGACAATAATAGAGTTAGAGAGGCAAAAGAAACACTTGAAAACTCATTCGGAGGTTTTCTAGGAGAAAAGTACGGAGGCATTCTTAGAGGAAGCTTCGAGAAAGCATTTGAAAGACTTCATGACTTAACTAAACATGCTACTAAATCTCCTTACAACAAAAGCAAAAAGCCTTTTTGTGAGGAGATGACAAGAGAAGAATACGCAAAAGCTCAAAATTTAAGATTTGAAGAAAATGGGCTAAAGAACCTTTCAGATCACTTTTTAAATATTTCTATGAATCCTGCTAAGCTTAGCTTTGACTTGAGCAATCCTGACCATGTTGTTCATAAAGAAAGCCTAGACAGACTTAAAGAAAAATTTAATGCAGGTAAAGTATCTCCAATTGAATATATGTCTGAAGTTTTTGCATACAATGTAAGTTTCAATCCAAAGAATTTAGATTTATTAAGGTATCTGGCCCTAGGCAAAGAGAATACAAGTAATAAAAATTTTATGCAGCAAAAAGATAGCATCTTAGCTCCTCTTTCAGTCAAAGAAAATGGGAAATCAATTATTCCTTTATCGGCTGAAATTAAAAATACTGACGGAGGTATAAATTTCGCAGTTCTAAAGAAAAGCCTTAGTCTTCTTATGATGGATCAACTACATAAGATTAGTACAACAAATCCAAATTACTACGCGATCAGTTATAATAAAGAAGTCTTTAACCAATTCAAAAAGAAAGTTGATAAAGATATTTCAGGAGGAAAGTCACCAGCGCTCACTTCAGTCTCCCTCGAGTTTGGAGACAACTCAAGCAAACTAGAAAGTGATCTGGCTCGCTTTAAAACTTTGCAGAAAAAAACATGTAAAGAGTTTATTAATAATATCTCTAAGTTTAGCTGTACCCCTAGTGGAGAACTTAGTAACTTTTCCAGAAAAGATATTGATGACGCAATAAAAGAAATGTCAAATGAGAATGGAAGCAAACTTGTTGATGGAAATACAGTCCAGCAATACGAACAACAACTTGTTGATATTGCCCTTGGCAGCTTGACCTGTGAGTACAGAGCTCTCGTTGACCAAGATACTCCAAGCTACCAAAGAGTAAATCAAATATTACCATTAGACACATATGTATCGCCACTAGCACAATCTGACCTTACAGCGAGAAATAGAGCAAGATTAGGTGTCGGTGATAATATTATGGCACCAGACTACTTATCAGACTTCGCAGAATCAGAAGCCAATTGCTCACAAAAGGACATGGTAGCAGACTTATATGACTGTGCTCACAAGATTGGGAAAAAGAACGGAAAGGCCGCCTGTGAAGATCTAGGAGAAGAAGCTACTGAAAACTATCAAGATCAACAGAGTATTGTTGCTATTGCATATATAGAGGAACAGATTGATTCAAATAAACATAGAGAGAATTCAGCTCAAATCAACCTTGGAGAAAATACAGCCCAGCTTGCTAGCGGGCAAGCTCCGAGAGTAATTCTTAGTGGAGAAGTACTAACTGATGGCAAGGAAGTTCGCATAACAAATCCAGATGGAAGTCCCTTGGATAATAACCTTTTACTTACATGGAATAACAACTTTGATAAAGATCTTTTATCATACAGGCCGGAGGTCGAAACATACGAAGTCTACCAACCGCCATCATCTTCTGGAGGTAACCTAGCAGATGTTATTCCGTGTATCAGTCCAGCTTCAAGCAACAACTCTGGCCTTCCAACCAGACCTATGGTGACCAGTGTTTCTAATATTCAAGCACTTGGTTTACAAAGTGTTGGTGGAATTAGTTTTGAAGACAACCACGATAAAGTGTTAGCTCAAATGAAAGCCGACATGGCAGCAAGATATGACTTAAATCAACCAGGTACCAGCAGTGAAAAAGAAGTACTTGCTCAAAACACAGGAAGTGCTAATGCTGTTAGTATTCCCCCTCCTGATAACCTAGTACATTGACTCATCACAGACATTTGTAGGGCCACCTGAAGTAGAAGT
>CAXGOD010000036.1:0-10568 GCA_964011245.1 uncultured Bacteriovoracaceae bacterium
CTCTTCGTGAGCATGTAGTAAGTGTAGATGACGTTGAAAGAGCAACTGGTATTAACTTCTTTCAAAAAATGAACAGATCGACCCAAGACAGGCTAGAGGCCATAGTTGATACTAAAGCCTGGTCTGATCTATAACAAATTTTCATAGTCTCCCAAGTCTTATTGAACGAAATTCCTATGCATGCTAGCTTCGTGGTTTCTAACCATTGGAATTTGTATTATGATGAGACCTTTAATATTTTTATTTATTCTTATTTTTTCAAGCACGGCACTTGCTAATACAAAGTGTATTGCCCATAGAGGCTACCACAAAGATGCTCCAGATAATTCATTAGAGGCCATTCAGATAGCAGATCAACTTGGAGCCGACGGAATCGAGTTTGATATCGTACATACTCAAGATGGTATCGCCATTTTAAATCATGATAAAAGCTTAAAAAAGACTTCTATTGATGCTGCTGGAGAGACTTGTCCTATGGGAACTCCTGTATCTGATATGACTCTAGAAGAGATACAAGCTAAATGTGTACTTAAAAATGGAGCAACGATTCCTACTTTAGAGGATGTAATGAACCAACTAGCTCAGAGTCCAACAATGGTATTCTTAGAGCTTAAGGATATGCCTACAGCTCATACATCTTCACTTATGAAAAAGTATTATCAAGGTAAAGAAGAGCAGCTAAGAGTTATTGCTTTCAGTAAGAAAAATATAAAGGGTCTTAAAAGTAATGATAAAAAATTCTGGAAAGGTGTAAAGTTTCAAAAGCTTATGGCACAACCTTTTGGTGTCACTCGTTCAATGGGTGTAAACGTTTTTATTCATGCGTATAAGACTAGAAGAAAATTCTTTAAAAGGCTCAATAAGAAAAGAGAGCTTGGCATCTGGACTGTAAATAAAGAAAGTCATCTTACTATGTTAATGAATGACGGTGTCGACTTTATCACAACAGATAAACTTGAGACTTGTTTAGAGCTTAAATAGTAAATTCACAAGCATTATTTCAATCACTTGAAGCAGACTGCTCCATTTGGAGCGCTTTGCTCCATGAAGCCATTGTATTCAATCCAAACTTATTCCAAACTAAGTGTAGGTTAAGAACAGGAACTTAACCCTGACTCATCCAAGGAGTAGAAATGGAAAAGAAGTTAATGAATTTGATGTTTTTTATATTAGTTTTAGCGAGCTTTACCTCATGTAAAACTGTAGACCCTAATGAGACTTCAGAGAGTAATCCAGATTCAAATACGATTATTAGAAAGAAGCAAAGACAAATAAAGTATGACTGCGATGGGCATGTAGTCTCAGATAAAGTTGTGACTATAAACTCATTAAGTAAAATATATAAAATAGCTCCTGAGAATAGGAGCAATCTATGGAGCTTTAGGGCCCGCGGAGTTCAAAGTGGAGACACAGCTGGAGGCCTATGGGGCACTAAGGGAAAATTCACCGTGGATATGGCACCAACCCTTTTTAATATTCAGATCTATCCAGGTTTAAATGAAATTAAATATAGATTCGCCTACTGCTATGAAGTGGTAACTGATCCTGTTACTGATAACACTCAGTGTGCTCATACGCCAGAATGGACTGATGAGAAGTCATTTTGGTTAGATATCGAGTATAAAGTTGTGACTTTAGACGGATTTAGAGAAGTACGTCCCTCAGAGGATGAGTGTCATCCTTAGACCTATAATATTTACAGTGCTCCACGAAAGTGGAGCATTGTGCTCCAAAAGTGTACTAAAATTAAGAAGAGATGATGAACGAAAATAACTACAGAGACATTCTTAAAGCTGAGTTCCAAAGTCGAAAGGCAAGGAATCAGTATTACTCCCTAAGAGCATTTGCTGGGTCCCTAGGAATTGGTTCAGGGGCGTTAAGTGAGATATTTAAAGGCAAAAGAAACCTTGGAATAAATAAAGCCCGTTCAATTGTAGATAAATTAAACTTTGATGAAAGTGAAAAAGAAAGATTTTTAAATCTTGTTCAAGACATTCCACCTAAGGCTAACAAGAAACAAGGTCCTGATATACGTGAGTTGAGTGCAGAGATCTTTGAAATAGCTTCCTCAGCAGATTGCATGGGGATTTTAGCATTAGCTGACCTAGATAACTTTAGACTAGATGTAGAGTGGATTTCCTTAAAGCTTGGAATTAAACAAAAAGATGTTGCTCATCGTTTGAAACTGATGAGAGAAGTAGGACTCTTAGAAGTTATTAATGGAGTAGAACAAATTTGTGAAGATTTTGTTTTTAGCCCAGATGGCATTCCCTCCAGAGCTATCAAAAATTATCATCATCAAATGTTAGATAAAGCTTCAGATGCTCTTGAAGAGCAGATGGTTGAGCGTAGAGATATCTCTGGGGTTTCTTTTGCTGTGGATTTAGATGAATTAGCAAACCTTAAAAAAGATATTTTGAATTTTCAAAAACGAATGATAAAAAAGTATTCAGCTGGCAAAAAGGATGAGGTCTATCATTTAGAGATGGCACTCTTTGCTTTATCAAATGAGGGAATATGAAAAGATTAGTTTTATTAACATTCTTGCTTTCAACTAGCTTTGCCGTAGCTGCAACAGCTGTCTCTGGACCAGTAAGAGTTGGTAATGGCGATAATGGAGATGATCTACAAAGCTTTAAGCCCATAACAAAAGGGCCAATCGTACAATCGAGAAAGAAAGCAGTAGCACTTCTTAAGTCTTATAATATTCAAAAAATTGAAGGACTTGGGGCTTTGATTCCTGAAGTCGAAAATACAAAAATGTATATGACAAAAAAAGGCCTTTCGACTAAAAAGTTAGTTGAACTAGGTGCTTTTACAAACGATGCTAGAGGATTGGTTTACGCCCGTACAATGCCAGAAGCTTATGCTGCAACACGATTTTTTCCAGCAACAAAAAACTTAAATGAAACTCAACTCATTTCTCTGCATATTCACGAAGGACTGCATAGAGCACTTCCATATGACCTTCGAGAGAATGAAGAAATATGTTCATCTATTACTCAGAGTATAATGGCGCCAGAGACATCAAGAGATAAAATTTCAAGTATAGTTGCAAAATATATGAATTCAAGTGAGACGAGTTCGGTCGCAAGATCTGGAGCTCGTTTGTATATACCAAAAAAGTCTCATGTTCATCGTCCATCGAGAATAGGGCTGGAGGCAAGACATTTTAAACAGGATTCAAAAAGTAAGGAAGCTGATAGCTTGGGCATCAATAATATGTATATCCTATCAAGTCATCTCTATCCATTTGGTTTTAACAAAAATGCAATAGGTATTGGCTTTGATGTATCAATGATTCAAGCTCGCGATGAAAGTTTTATGGGACCATTGGCGCTATCAGCAAGAAGTAAACTCTATACTCAAAGAGATTTTGATGTAGAAGGTTTTGCACAGTTAAATGTAAATACTCTTTCTGATGAAGAGGTTCAAAGCTCTCTTATGGGAAGCGATACAACGAAATTAGGTCTTATATTGACTAAAAAAAATGATACCTTCTTTGTTGAGAATAATTTCTCATATACTTTTAAGTCTGGTGTTGAAGAGACCATTGGAAATAGCGAAAACAAAAACGAGATAGGAAGTACCTTTGCTCTTAGTTTAAGAGCTGGTGCCTATTACAAGAGTTTTGTTATCGGTGGTTTTTCAGAGATTCTTCTTTCAGATAATTTTGTTGTTGATGGTGAATACATGGGAAGAAACAGAATTGTATCTTGGGGACCTCAGGTTGAATATCGTAAGAATCAGTATTCGTTGGCCTTAAAAGGACGTTTTATTATGGATGCAAGTCGAGATGAAAGCTATGATTATTTATCTGATGTAATGGGTTATGGTCTTGGTCAGGGAAGTTTACAAACTCAATTCAATGTTTTTTATTAGGTAAGGTTTGGTCACATTCGCAACCAAACCTTAGAAGTTAGAATTTTGATTTCACTAAATTATGAACTGGGAAATTTAATTTTTTTGCATATTCAACATATTCATTATAAACATCTTCATTCATAAATGGTCTTCTAGACATAATCCATAATGACTTTCTGTCGTTTCCGCCAACAATGACATATTCATAATTAGGATCAATTTTAACGATATTATAATCACCTTTTATTCTGAATGCTCTTGCCCACCAAGTATTAAACCTAACAATTAACTCTGAGTTAGTTTCTTTGTTGGTTACATATGCTTTTCCATAAATAGTCTTAATTTTGCCTGGTTTTTTACATACATTCTTTACAGAAATAGTAGATTCACTAATTACCCCATATTCAGCCGTTTGAGATGCACAACCTTTACTAAAGAAAAGTGGTAAAGAAGAGATTGCATACCATTTACCTACATATTTTTGGACATCAACAACGTCTTTTGTGGCGACATTGTGAGCAAAACCTTGAGTTGAAAAAGTGATTAAAGCCATTAAAATTATTAGTTTTTTCATTTAAAACCTCCGTTAAGTTATATTTAGAATCTACATATGAAACTTGATAAAAGCTAGACGGTAAACCTAGGCAGAAACTAGTCGCTTAAAAGTAAGATTTTAGATCGACTTTAGCGTGCAAATATTACAACGACTGTATCTTTAACCCCCTAAACTACATATAACGTACCCAACTCTTTTTAAATGTCTTGGGGGACAAGCATGCGAAATCTAATAATCGTAACATCGTTACTATCTCTATCTGCAACGGCCATGGCCGCAAATTGTAAAGCACCAGTAAATATTAAGGAGTTCCATAAGAACCCTTCTGCGTTTTTAAATGCACCAGTAATCAAGCTTGGAGCTGACTGTAAGCCAGTATCTAGAAGCTATTTTAGTGCTAAGCAAATTGAGTCAAAAGATTTTATTACCATTAAAGACGAGAAAAGAAAGTCCCAATGCCATACCACAAAAGATGGTGCAAAAACTGTTTGTTTGAAAGACTTAGAGCCTGGTGAAAATGTTATCGCTGGTCGTGCACCAATTGAAAGTGTGGATAGAGCTGAAAATATCGTAAGTGGTTACGAAGTTTTAGATACTTTAAAAGATATGGAAGAGCTTGAACTTGGCTCTGGAGAAGTAAAAAAACAACCATGGTCTGATTGGTATTGGCCAATTGCTGTAGGGCAATTAAGTTTTAGATATGGTGATGAAGCGATGATGAGTGCTTATGAGTACTCTGATCTAAATGAAGATGAGATTTGGCCTTGGATGAGAGATTATCACCAAGCACATCCAGCAACTCCTGCTGATATTTCTAAGCTTTCTCCTTCTGAAAAATATGACATCCTTATGGGAGACGCAAACTATACACTTACAAAGCAGATGCTTGCTGCTGGTAAGGGATACTATGAGCAATATGGAAAAGTTGAATCGTGGATGGGATTATGTCACGGTTGGGCCCCAGCAAGTTATATGCTTGATAGACCAGCAAACTCTATCAGCGTAAAAGCGGCTGATGGTGTAACTGATATACCATTTCGACCATCTGATTTAAAAGCGCTTGGAACTCTTTTATGGTCTACGGGTCAGTCTCAAACTAAGTTTGTTGGTGGTCGTTGTAACTCTAAAGAGCCAAATATTGATAAAGAAACTGGAAGGATCTTAGATCAAGAATGTTTTGATAATAACCCAGGGACTTGGCATAAAGCTATTGTTACTGAAGTTGGTATGAATAAGAAACCATTTGTTATGGATGCTACTTTTGACTATGAAGTTTGGAATCATCCAGTAACTGCATATGAATATTCTTATTTTAATCCAAAAACAACTGAAGAGTATAGCTCATTAAAAGAATCAATCGTAGAAATCAAAGATTTTGATAATGATAAATTTGCTAAGTTTCGTTCACCAAGAACAAAATATGTAGTTGGGATCATGATGGAAGTTGAATACATGGTTGAAACTATGCCAAGTAAAGCAGCGACTGACTTTGAGTTTAGAGACGAGTCTCATTCTGCTTATTATGTTTATGACCTAGAGCTAGATGAAAATATGAAGATCATCGGTGGTGAATGGTATACTAATAAACATCCAGATTTTATTTGGACTCCTTATGAAGGAAGCCATGCAGAATCAATCTTAGATTCTTACCTTCCTGAGACTTTATCGATGGACTTAATTACTCATCCAGAGATCTTAAAGTATGTGCAACAAGTCTCTGCTCAGTCTCAGCCAATTGGAAAAGTTGTAGAAGCTCTAATTAGAGAGTCTGCAAAAAAAGAAGGACCAGTAGACGCTGATGGAAAGAAATAATAAAATAAAATATTTCGTTTATATAACAATTGCCCTCTGTATATCAATGCAGGGGGCTTTTGCATTCTCAAATGAATCTTGGAAAGTGCTTGTCTATATGCAGGCAGATAATAATCTAGCTCCTTATGCTTTGTGGGATCTAGCAGAAATGGAAAAAGGATTAATTGGAAATGAGAAAGTTCAGGTTTTTACTGAACTTGATCTCCCCGGTGAAGAGGGAAGCTACCGTTTAGAAATTCTAGAAAATGATGTTACAAGAGGAAACACTCTTGAGTATTACTCATCTTTAAGTTTAAGCCAAATCAATTCAAATATAATTTCAGTTCAAGCCGAACAGATGTCTCAAGAAGAAAAGCTTTTAGATTTTATTTTATGGGCCCAAGAGACTCATCCAACCGACAGAACTATGCTCGTAATATGGGGACATGGAGAAGGGTGGAGTTCAACTCAATTGGCTCAATTTGGAGGAGTTGCTCTTGATGATAACCCAAAGACTCGCTTAAGCATAAATACCATAAAAGATATTCTTAAGACTTCACAGAGTATCAATAATTCAGCCATTAGTTTTCTATCAATGGATGCCTGTCTTATGCAGACTGTTGAGGTTGCTGCTGAATTTTCTGGGACTGTTGAATACGTTAGTGGTTCTACTCAAATACAAAACTTTAGAGGGCTTCCATATACAAGAGTTTTAAAAGATCTTAAAAATAAAAACTCATATGAGTTAGCAACTTCTTTTTCAATCATGTATGTAGAGGAGCTAGCGAAGTATGCATCTAATTCAGATAAAAGAAATGCAACCATTAGTGTCGTTAATACAACAGAGCTTCAAAATACTTTTCTATATAGTTTTAATAAGGCACTAACAGAACTTAAAAGTATTATCGCCAGGAAACCAATTTTAAAAATGACTTTGGCACATAAACTTAAAAAATCTCCAGTTTTTTTAGGTAACTCTCGTGATCTTACAAATCTTATTGGAGTCATTCAAAGCTTTCTACTTGAGAATAAAGAATACAAGGCCTATGATTTGTTTGATGTTGCTTTATTAGGCCTTAAACAGTCTATAATGTCTTATGGGCATGGAGAGCAATATCTTTATAATAATGGTTATTACTTAGGGTATTTCAAGTCATTCGGCGTTTGGTTTCCTGGAAATGATATGGATTTTCAAAATCGATCTAGAAATTTTGAAAACTCTTTCTTTTTTAAGGAAGTTCCAGCCTGGGCGGATTTCCTATATAAGCTTTTCAGACCAATTAAACCTGTTTTTTCATTTAAGTCTACTTCTCGATAGAGATGTCATCAATAATATCTGTTAAAAGTGTAAGTCGCTCGTAAGTCTCCATCACTTTTTTTTTATTTATGATGGAGGAGAAAAACCTTGGTTCAAACAAGTCTCTACTAAAGTTTCCTTTCAATCTAAAGGTCTTTTAACTGGAGTAGTAGTTCTCGGTTATAAAGCTTATTGATATCAAGTTTACGAGACATTTGATCTGACCCGCTTGTCTAGATTAAACTGGTTGATAAGCTCAACCATAAGACTTAATAGATCATAGATTTCCATAACATCCTTCCACTTTAAGGCATCTGAAAAAATCTTGGGTTCAAAATGGTCTTTTCTTGTGTGAACAAGAAAGTAAAGATGGTTATCGATGATACTTATTTCAATCTTCTCTTTATATCTTTTAACAAACTTAGTAAGCCTATCCATTGTTAATGGGTTCAGCATGACTCTTGCCGCAACTTGATCTTGAGTGTAAACAGCAAACTTTTTCTCAAACTCTGGGCTTTCCAATTGTACAAGCTCATAACCAGATTTTACTTTTTTTTGTAAGAACCTCCCTACCATTTTTCCAAACAGTCTTTCTGCTGTATCTGAGTGGATGAGCAAAGGAGATTTTATTTTGTTAGAGAATGTACATTTAAAAAAGAGTCCTTTGAATCTTATTACATCTTTTTTGTTTTTTCCTGAACCTGTAACATGTCTAACATGAAGTTCTGAGAACTCAATCCCAATACGTGCGATTTTCCCTTTTACGTAGTCTTCTCCATTATAACGGTTGTACTTAGCTGTTATAAGATCACAACGATCAAAGTCTGCATCATTGACATGAGAGCCTGGTTTGAATTCTGCATCTTGCAGTAAAAGATCGAACATTTCTTTAATGATACTTTGCTTAAACTTATTTTTGTAACCTTTCGTTATCCATTTATAGATAATTATGAATAATGCAGTTCCCACGAATAGAGAAAATTTAAGAATCCCTAGTGAACCTTCAACTTCTTTAGAACTCACAGAGTCAAGAGATCCACTGAAGCCAGTTACTTTATACAAAAGGAAGAAGATGATTCCGAGGATTATGCTTATAAGAAATATAAGTTTAGTCTTAACCGCTTGTCTTTCTTTATCAAGCCTCCTAAGTCTAGGCTTTAGCTTCTTACGGTAAAGGGCCTTAATTTGGTTTTTTGTTACGTATTTTACCATTAGCTGTTAAAAAGGTTTCCAACGTTCACGTTCTTTCTTTCCATCTCTGGAATATTGAAAACTTCTTTTCTAACGTAACCAAGCATCTTGGCAAAGATGCTAGAAGGAAACATCTCTAAAGCATTATTATAGTCGGTAACTGCAGCGTTATAGAATCTTCTCGCTGCTGCAATATTCTCTTCTACTTCATAAAGTGTATCTTGAAGTTGAACAAAGTTGGTATTTGATTTTAGATCTGGATATTGCTCAACTTGGACCATTAGACCAGATAGACTTGTGCTAATTTCTTTATTCAGCGATTCTCTTTGTTTGTCACTAACACCACCTTGTAAGGCCTGACTTCTCAGTTCTACAATCTTTTCAAGAACACTTTTTTCATGTTCCATATATTGTTTTACAGTTGAAACTAAGTTTGGAATAAGATCATATCTTTGTTTAAGCTGGGCATCTAGCCCACCATTTGCATTTTCAACTTCATTCTTCTTTCCGATAACACTGTTGTAAGTTAAAATTGATATTATTAAAGCAATCCCAACGACAACACCAATTGCAATCATGATTTCTCCTTAAATTAGTAAATTTAAGAACCTATCGGGTATTTTAGCAGATAAATTAAATATTGATGATGGAAATAACAGGTAGATGATCAGATAAAGATGCATCTGTTTGTTCAATTCCTTGATATAAATAGTCCCCCTTAGGGTGAAGAATATAAGTCTTTTGAATTTGTTCTGAGTACGCACCTGGAATTAAGAAAATATAGTCTAATACTTCTTGAATTAAAGGGCGCTCGATACTCGCCTCAACCAATGTATTGGTTTGAGAGTTTATCGTAAATAGCTTTTTGCCTGAAAGGATTGGCGCTTCTAGTTGCATATAGCTTAAAAAGGGTTCAAACTCTGAAGGATAATGAGAATCTATATTAAAGTCACCCGTTAAAACGAGAGGTAACTCATCAATCTTAAAGCTATCGATAACACTCTTTTTTATATATTTATACTGTGATTTACGAATGAGCTCATACTTTTTACCTTGTTGAGCCTGTAAGTGGGTTGTGGCTACTTGAAGATAAATTCCATCTTCTACTTCTATGGTCGCCGCAAGTGCTCCCTTAGAACTAAACCGATCAGCATGGGCCATACCGGAATACATAAAGAAGCTATTCTCTTTAATGGGGTATTTACTTAAAATAAGCAGGCCACTATTAACTGGCTTGTACCATTTTCGAGTAGGTGATCCAGTATGATATGGGTATTTATCCTTTAATATAGTTGTAAATTCTTTATAGCCCTTTTTAGTGAATACTTCTTGAAGAGTGATAATATCAAAATCTTCATCACTATTTAGAAGGTATTGGGCCATAAGTTTTGCCCTCTCATCTTGAGCGCTTTTCTTAGCAATTTTGGGTAATAAATAGGTATTCCAGTTAATTATTTTAATTTCTTTAGCATAGGCATTCATAGTTATCGTCATCATAAGTAATATAATTTTAGTCATTTAGGGCTCCTGGGGTGTCTATTTCTAACATAAACTATGTAATTTTCAACATTTTGTGCGCAGCGGTGTAATTTCTACATCTTTATAAAATTTTCTGTGGGCAGTGCAGCATTCTGTGTTATTGTGGGCCACTTTTTAAATTACACACTTGGAAGGAATTAATTATGAGAAAAATGATTACTCTTGCAGCTACATTAGCACTTACAACGACTGCAGCTTTTGGATTTACGGGTGATAATGATCCAAAGCATTTAGTTCAAAACTATAAAAGTAACTTTGATATATTACCTCTAAGTGGAAGTTTAAACTCTGATAAAACTCCATGGGCGAATTCATTTTGGCCTAGCATCT
>CAXGOD010000037.1:0-10517 GCA_964011245.1 uncultured Bacteriovoracaceae bacterium
CACCATCAGCAGCTGTTTCATTTGCTTTTGCCATTATAAAGGCGATATTCCATGCCCATGCATCATTATTATAACGAGCAAAAAACTTAGCATAGTTTGTATTTACAATTGAAGCGTCGAAAACATTTTCTGTATTATTTTGAAAACCTTGCAGGTTATACTTAAACATAATCTCTGCCACATTGTAATTTGGATGAAGATACAATGCTTCATGATCGCCTTTGTCGCCATCAGAGCCGTTGATCATCCCACCGTGAAATCCAATTTTCCATTTTGGATTTAACTCGTAAGTAGTTTCTAAAATATAAGAAGTTGAACTATAGTTTTGATCATCTCCACCATAAGTGTTTCCAACCTCTCCTGAGATAATGGGTACTTCAAGAGCAATTGCAAATTTACCCCATACTCTTTCCATGAAGATATCAATGATATTTACATTATGAGCTTGTGAGTTTCCATCATATAAGTCGTTTGTAGTTTCAACTTCTCTTATTCCGTAATAGATCCCAGCTTTCATATTGATATTACTATTATCATACATTGCTGTAACAGCAGTTTCATAAGCATCATGCTTACCATTTGGTGCACCAGAAGCTAAGTTAGAATCAACTTTGGCCCAAACAGGCGTTAATTTAAAATTACCAAGTTTAAAGTAAGCTTCAAGCCCATTATATAAAGAGTAGTATCTATCCCATGAATTTTTACCTTCATTAATAACAGCTCCTAAACCATAATGCTTAGAAAATTTACCAACTTTAAATAGAGCAGTGTCTGCATATAGCTCAGCATAAAGTTGATTTACATTGAGAGCAGAACCACCTGAAGTTTGTGAAAAGTATGAACCGTTATTGGCCATTGTTGCATCTTTACCTAAGTAATCACCACGCATATTTCCTGTAGATAACTCACCTTTAATTGAAGTGCTGTCATTTACGATAATTGTTGGATTTAATCTTAGTACCATTGACTGGTAACGAGCATGAGCATTATCGTTTCCAATACAGGTACTACCAGCACCAGCAGTACAGTTATCAGTAGTACCTCTAGCATTCTTGATGATATTAGTATCAAAACCAAGTGTTCCATTCCAATCGATTGGAAGTGCAAAAGCTGAAACTGGAAGCATTAGTAGTGCTGCTTGGCACAATAGCTTAATATTAAAATTCACGGATACTCCTTAAAGTTTATTAAATGACTTATTTTTGATAAAAATAATATGAAATAGAACAATAACTGGCAAACAAGATAGTGTATTCATATGTTTAAAAAGAAGATTTTTATCAATTCTATAAAATATGGCATTGTTTGTGTTGCGTTAATCGTTACTGGATATCTTGTAACTGTATTTCATGAAGTATCTTTAAAAATGGAAGAGATTAAACTACGACAATCTCATATGACTCTTGGAGAAAGTAAGCTTGAAGAGGGTAGTATCATTCAAAAGGATTCCCTTCAAACATTCTTGGCGTTTACTGAGCATGAGGATGAGGTTTCTAACTGGATTGAAACAAATACAGATAATTTAGAGATAAAAAGAAATACCTTGCTTATTAAAAAAGAAATGAATCTACCAAAAGTTTTGGCCAATCATTGTTATAGGTATAAATGTTTTCAACATCAAGTTCAATTTGAAAATATTCCTTCATCTTTGTGGAAGGGGTTAATAGGTATTGAGGACTATAGATTTTTAGAGCACGAGGGTGTTGATTATAAATCAATACTTAGAGCACTTGTAGCAGATATCAAAGCGATGAAGCTTGTTCAAGGTGGCTCAACTCTTACACAACAACTTGTTAAAAACTTATTTCTATCTAATGAAAAAAAATTCTCAAGAAAACTTAAAGAAATGATCTATGCAATTTATATTGAGCATAAACTCAAAAAAGATGAAATTTTAACATTATACTTTAATGAAGTATTTTGGGGGACTGTTGGAGGAGTGTATTTAAAAGGCGTTACTGCGGCTTCCATAGGCTACTTTGATAAAAAACCAAATCAGCTTACTGATTTTGAATCAGCAATTTTAATTGGTCTTTTAAAAGGGCCATACTTCTACCATCCAGTAAGAAAAACTCAAAGATTAAAAGATAGAACTAAGGTTGTTTATAAAAGATTAAGTAGTTTAAACCTAATCACATCGAATGAAGATGCTTTGTGGACTGAGATGGATTGGGAAAATTGGGTTGAAAAACTTAAAAAGAAAGATAAAAAAAGCTTCTTAAATTCAATTTATCTAACGACAAAAAACTCTGATAAACTTTTAGAGCCTTATGAAAAATTCGTCTTCTTTGAATCACTTGCTGGTATAAAAGATCAATTAAAAGAAAGAATAGGTGACTTGGATGTTGCTATAAAATTTCTAGCTATTGATAAGAACTGTATTGAAAAAGATTGTCCTGATACGTTTTATCATTATAGCAAGGTTGAAAGAGATAGAAACAAAGCAATCTTTGATGAAAAACATCAGGTAGGAAGCGTCCTCAAACCAATTATATATGAACAGTTTTTAAATCTTGGTAAAACTTTAGATGATGAAGTTAGCACAAAGCCGATAACCTTAAAACTCATCTCTGGTGCATGGACACCCAAGGATGCTTCAAAAGTAAAAAAAGATAAAGTAACCCTTAGATATGCCATTCAAAAATCTAAAAATATACCTCTAGTTAGAACAGCAAGTGAAATTGGTTTTGATAAATTAGAACCAATTCTCTTAGACTATTTCCCTGAGTTATTAGTACCACTTTCAGAGTATCCAGCACAACTCCTGGGAGCAATAGAGCTTTCTTTAGGGGAGTTATCTTTGGCCTATATAAAGTACTTTAAAAAGACTTGTGAAAACATTTATAACAAAGTTTATAAGTTTGAAGACTCCATTCTATATGAACTATCAAATGCATCTGAAACAACAATTTCCAGAGTTGCTAATAAAACGATTAAACAAATGATGATGTTTGGAAAAACGGGGACAACAAACTCTGGTCTTGATAATTGGTATGTGGCCTTTGATGGTAAAACATTCTACGCGATTTGGTTTGGTGTTGATGCGCAAAGAAAAGATAAAAACCTTCGTCTCTCTGGTGCATCAAGTGCCTTTAGAATTTATCAGAATTTTATCCAGTATCGCGGAAAACAAATCTATGAGCTGTATTGCTCTGAACAATCTATTTAAGCTTTTTTCCAATATTGAACGCCATGATAAGACCTATGATAATAAACGGAATGCTTAGAATTTGCCCCATATTTAGCGCCATATCATTTTCAAAAAGAACTTGGTTTTCTTTAAATGTTTCTACGAACATTCTAAAAAGAAAACTTAGCCACATAGCAAATCCAAGTACTCGACCTTTTTTCCATTCCTTATTAAATTTGTGATACAGAAAATATAAAATAACTGAAACACTAAAATACCCAACAGATTCATAAATTTGGCTTGGATGCCTAGGTATTAAATCAACTCGCTTAAAAATAAAGGCCCAAGGTACATCAGTTTGATGACCAATAATCTCTGAGTTCATTAAGTTCCCAATACGAATTAAAGAGCCTACGAACAGACATGGAACAGCAACAACATCCATCATTCCTAAGAAGCTAATATTCTTATACTTTTTGATATAAAGGACAACGGCAATCAGAACGCCTGCGTAACCACCATGACTGGCAAGCCCGCCCTTCCAAACTTGAATGATTTCAATTGGATTGGAGAGATAGTATTCAGGTTGATAAAAGAAAACGTGCCCAAGCCTTGCACCAATAAAAGTCCCTGCAAGCATATAAAACAACAATGCTGAAACTTGCTCAGCAGGTATTTGATTATTTTTACAAAGAACTTTGGCGGTATATTTCTCACCAAGAAAAAATCCAATAACAAAGGCCAAGCTGTAATATCTTATAGCTAAAGGTCCAATTCTAAATATTTCTGGATCTACATCCCAAATCATACTGCATCTCGCCAAAAGGTTTTAATAATAGTTACACCAGTTTAGCACTAAAAATTTAAGTATTCTAAAGTAAATTCTTGCCAATTTTTTAAATTTTGCAGTATAGTTCAAGAAAACCTTTGTAGGGGTATCGTCAAGTGGTAAGACATCAGATTTTGATTCTGACATGCGCTGGTTCGATCCCAGCTACCCCTGCCATCTTTAGGAGTTTGCTGTGAGACGTATTGTTTTAGTCTCTGGTTCATCAAATCCTTCCGTTGCCAATAGAATTTCTGAATTTTTAGATGTTGCTTTAGTTGACCCTCAATTAAGAAGGTTCGCTAACGGTGAGATTTATTGTGAAATTGAGAAAAACGTTAGGGGATCAGACGTATTTTTAGTTCAGACTTTATCCGCTCCAGTTAATGACAACGTAATGGAGTTATTGATTATGATTGATGCATTAAAGAGAGCATCAGCAGCTTCAATAACAGCAGTTATTCCACACTATGGTTATTCAAGACAAGATAGAAAGGCGAGTCCTAGGACTCCAATCACAGCAAAACTTGTTGCAGATATGTTAACAGCAGCAGGAGCGACAAGAGTAATTACAATGGATCTTCATGCAGGTCAGATTCAAGGCTTCTTCGATATTCCTTTTGATAATATCTTCGCTTCACCAGTATTTTTAAATTATATAAGAGACAATATTAAGTCAGATGACCTTATGATGGTTTCTCCTGATGCTGGTGGTGTAGAGAGAGTAAGATGGTACGCCAAAAAACTTGGTACAGATATAGCTATGATCGATAAAAGAAGAACTGGGCCAAATGTTGCAAAAGCTATGAATATAGTTGGTGATGTTGAAGGTAAAGACGTTCTTATTGTTGATGATATGATTGATACGGCCGGGACGCTTTGTGAAGCAGCTAAAACACTAAAGGAGCATGGGGCAAAAAGAATTTATGCATTTGCAACTCATGGAGTTTTTAGTGGGCCAGCGGCAGAAAGACTACAAGTCTCTGAAGAGCTTGAGGCTGTGATTGTTACAGATACAGTTCCACTTAATGAAGCATGT
The DNA here is from genome assembly GCA_964011245.1 of uncultured Bacteriovoracaceae bacterium. Lineage (GTDB taxonomy): Bacteria > Bdellovibrionota > Bacteriovoracia > Bacteriovoracales > Bacteriovoracaceae > CAKZJW01. The sequence goes on from CAXGOD010000037.1 coordinate 4,996, forward strand.
CAGCAAGTTGATAAAATAAAAGTTTTATCAATTGCTGAGATTTTATCAAAAGCAATTCACAGAACTTTTAATCACGATTCTGTAAGTTCACTTTTCGTTTAGACCACGATGATTAAGCTAGTTGTAGGTTTAGGTAATCCAGGTCCAGAGCACGAATTAACCCGCCATAATATTGGCTGGCTAGTACTTGATTCTTTAGAAGCAATTGATGGTGTTTTTTGGAAAGATAAGTTTAAAGGGGTGTTCACTGATAAATCAATTAACGGTGAAAAAGTATATTTTTTAAAACCTCAAACTTATATGAATCTTAGCGGAGAAAGTGTTCAGCCCCTTTGCCAATTTTTTAAGATTACACCTCAAGAAATCCTTGTGTTACACGATGAGTTAGATCTTCCTTTTGGACAAATTCAGTTTAAAAAAGGCGGGGGACTTGCAGGTCACAATGGATTAAAGTCTATGGCAAAATGCCTAGGCAACCAAGACTTTTATCGAATGAGAATAGGTATTGGCAGACCACAGCATGGCGGTGTATCTAGTTGGGTACTAGGAAAATTTCCAAGCGACCAAGATATTGAACTTGGGATCGTAATGAAAAAAAGTGCAGAGGCTCTTGAAGCATTTTTAAAAGAAGGGATGAAAGCAGCTACGAAGTTTAACAGGAAAGACTTCTTAGCTTTAAATTAACGGAGAAAGTTTATGTCATTAAATGTAGGTATAGTTGGACTTCCAAACGTAGGTAAGTCGACAATATTCCAAGCGATCACTAGTGCACCAGCTGAAGCAGCTAACTATCCATTTTGTACTATTGAGCCAAATATCGGAATCGTAAATGTTCCTGACGAAAGAATGAACAAAATTACTGAGCTTGTTAAACCAAAAAGTATTATTCCGGCTGTTATGGAATTCAAAGATATTGCTGGTCTTGTTAAAGGTGCTTCAAAAGGTGAAGGTCTTGGTAACCAGTTCTTAGGACATATCCGTCAAGTTGCAGCTATTGCACATGTAGTAAGATGTTTTGAAGATGCTGATGTTGTTCATGTTGATGGAAAAGTAGATCCAGCAAGTGATATTGAAGTTATTAATATTGAACTTGCTTTTGCTGATCTTGAGACAGTTGAAAAAAGAATCAATAATCTTGGAAAACTTCTTAAATCAAACGATAAAAAAGTAAAGGCACAAGCTCAAGCTTCAGAACCACTTCTGGCCAAACTGAAAGCTGCTCTTGAAAATGGAGAAGCTGCTCGTTCGGTAGAAATGGATAAAGAGGAGCTTGAGATTGTTAATGATCTTCATCTGATCACACTTAAAGATATGTTATATGTTTGTAATGTAGATGAGGATTCAATTGAAGAAGATAACGAGCACGTTAAAGCTGTTAAAGCAGTAGCAGAAAAAGAAGGTGCAAGTGTAGTTAAGATTTGTGGAAAGATTGAGTCTGAAATTGCACAACTTGAAAGTGACGAAGAGAAAAAAGAATTTCTTTCAGATATGGGACTGAAAGAATCAGGTCTAGATTTATTAATTAAAGCTGGTTATAAAATTTTAGGTTTAAAGACTTATTTTACAGCCGGTGAAAAAGAAGTAAGAGCCTGGACTTTTCATGATGGAATGAAAGCGCCACAGTGTGCTGGAATTATTCATACTGACTTTGAAAGAGGATTTATAAAAGCAGATGTTTATCACTGCGAAGATCTTTTTGAGCTTAAAACAGAGTCTAAATTAAAAGAAGCTGGAAAACTTAAAATGGAAGGGAAAGAGTATGTTGTGAAGGATGGCGACGTAATGCACTTTCGATTTAACGTTTAAGTTACTGGTTAAATCCTAAATAAATATCAAAAATCTTATTTGGTTTACTTGAGTCTGCTAGGTTAACAGCTGCAGACTTATCGTTTAATAATTTATAGAAGAAAATATTTCTAAAGATTAATTTTACATATTTTCTGGTCTCAGAAAATGGAATGTTTTCTATATTGTGAAGAATAGAGTCACTAGTTAGGTACTTTGTTCTCCAACGTTTTACACGGCCTTCTCCTGCGTTATAAGCACTTAAAGTGTACACTAGGTTGTGATCATATTGTTTCATAAGCTTGGCAAAATATTTATTACCTATACTTAAATTTAAATTTGTACTTTCTAGTTGTTTTGCTCTTAACTTTCTTTTATACATTCTGGCAGTATAAGGCATTAACTGCATAAGACCTCGAGCTCCAACATGAGATCTAGCTCTTCTATTAAAAGCAGACTCTTGTCTAATTAGGGATAAAGGAATTATTGGATCAATACCTACTGAGTACCTTTTAACCTTTTTCCAATATGGCATGGGATAAAGGAGTTCTAAAATATCATTATCAAGTTTTAAAACTTTATTGTTGATACCTCTATAAACTGTTTTAAATACTTCAAGGTGGTTATCAGTAGTAGCAATTACTTTTGCTGATAAAAAGGAGACAAAATCTTTAATTATAGCTTTCTCTTTGTCTTGGTTGAGTCTAACTATTTCTTTACTGTAAATATTGGATAGTGCTCGGCTTTCAGATTTTATAAAGGGTTTAAAATCAACACTAGACCAAATCTTTAATCTCTTTAATGCTCTGTATGTATAATCATCGATCTTTAAATTAGTAAAAACTCTCTTTTTGCTATTTTGATTTAATAGTGCCAAGTAAGCTTTGTTACTTGAGATTTTATTAGATTCCTCTAAGAACTTTGAAGAAATGATGGAGTAATAAGAAACAGGATCTGTTTGTATTATATTTAGTAAAATATCCTCGTAGCCATCTTCATTTTCTTCTTTAAGGGTAAAAGCAGTCCAGAATTTTAACTTGCTACTTGCATAGTTAGCATACTTTTTCTGAAGCTTAAATTTGTTGATAACATTCTCGAGAGCCCCATCATAATCCTCTTGCGTAACATAACTCCAAAGTAGTTCGAAAGTAGCATCTGTTTTATATTCCGATGAATTTCTAATTACTGACTTGAAAACCTCTCTCGAAGGTTTAAAATAACTTCTTCTCATCAAAGACTTCCCAAGTCCAACAAGCTTTAATGAGCTATTAGATTGAGGTAAGTGGGAGATGGATAAGTTATAATAGTTAAGTACCTTATTCACTTTTCCTGAAACGACTCTAATATCATCATTAACGTCAGCTGCAGTATATGCTTCTTTAATAAGAGACCTGAACTCAGAATAAAGAATTCTTTGAGTTGAGTTTTTTTCAAGGCCCTTAATTTGAATAAATTTTGTTAAATCGTGATTGATATGCATGTTTTGAAGAATGCTTGAATGCGGAGCTAGATTTTTTGAAATATAGTAATCTGATAATGCCTTTGAAATAAGCTTTATGCGAATCGAAGAACTTTTATAACGACTAAGCAGGTAGTTAAGTTCTCCTCGATTAATAGTGCTGTTATAAAATGAGATATACCTTTTAAAATACTTTATTTCTTTTCTTAAACGATTATATGAAAGCTTCTTTTGAGCTAACTTATCTAGATATCTTTGAAAGCAAAGTTGTTTGCTATTATAAAATAACTTTGATGTAACAGGATTTGAGGAGTTTTGTTTTTCAATCTTTTTACAGACACGCTTAATTGAAAAAAGTGTTTTGGTCTTTGAAACTTTCTGTAGATTAGTTACCCAAGACTTATAGATAGCGAACGTTTTATTTTTTTTAATATCTCTTGATAAACTTCGTAGAGTTGTTTTGTTTATATATCCCTTTTTAGCAACTTTATAAACAGCAGCGATATTATTTGCTAAGCGTTTATCACTTCTATAAATCTTAAGTTTTTTTGAATTAACAATAGAATTAACAGAATAACTTTTAGAATTAATAGATTTTTTGTACTTTGGCGCGGCAAAGACTTGGCTTATGCAGACAACAATGATGAAGAAAAATAACTTTAACTTGGTCTTCGACAAATTGCCTCCATGCAGTTTGTTGTCGCCTTATTATTGTAGCATTTTGAGATATAAATTAAAGGTGAATTCGAGTGTATTTTACTTAGTTTGGTACCTTGCCTGTATTTCCGCAAGCTTACTTAAGATCTCATTTAGAACAGGTTTTTTATCTTCAGGCACCACTAGGGCAAGATTTGCAATATATGAAGAAATTTCTTCTAAATTAGAGAAGTCATCTTGTCTTTGTTGAACAAAATACTCCATTACTGAATTAACTTCTTCAGCTATTTCAGGAAAATTGTCACCATCTCTAAAAAATAGATTGGTAATCTCCCCACCTTCTCGAATATTTCTTAAATAATTTTGTAATTTATAAAGGGGGCCGGCAATTTTATGGCTGATAAAGATACAGATTACAAAGATTAACCCTAAGAAGCCAATTTGAGTAAGACCTAGAAGGGCCATTAGCGTTGTTCTATTCTGGGCAAGGGTTGCAGCATTGCCTGGATTGGACATTATTACTTTTTCGTATAGGTCATAAAGAGTCCAGGGGTACATAATACTAGCTAGTAGTGCAAAACTACAAACCACAAGACTAAACTTGTATTGGAAAGCAGGATTAACTACAAAAATAGTTCTTTTATATAGTGCCAATGGTCATCCTTTGGAAAATTAACCTAATGTACTAATTTTACAATGAATTATTAAAAAAAAGCAAAAAACTTTTATAGGAAAAAAAGACCATTTAATTAAGGTCTAATGCATTATTAGATTATCAAAAACCAACCGTTTTGGTATAAATAACTAAAATAGAGGTGAAAAATGAGTAAAGCAAAAGAACTTGTAAGTGCAGTAATTAATCCTACTTCAGGGAAATCCCTTGATGAGGAGCAAAGAATACTTGATATTGAGTTTAAAGGTGCAGACCTTTATGTCACATACAATAGAGAAGGCATTGACCCTGAAAACAAAAGAAAAATTGAAGACTTAATTATTGAAGCTCTGTCAGGGCTATTTAATGAAGATAATATCTACATCTTAACTAAATCTGCTAAAAGTGAAGAAGTTTATAAGGCCATAGGTACGGAGCCTGTTAAAGAGGCAGCTAATCCGGCAGAGTTAAAGGTTGGTCATGGACAAGTATCTGAGAAAAAGCCAATTCCGGGCGTTAAGACGATTCTTGCTATTGGATCAGGTAAAGGTGGGGTTGGTAAATCAACATTCACATCTAACCTAGCAGTAACACTTGCGGCGAAAGGTAAGAAAGTAGGCGTTATAGATGCTGATATTTATGGGCCAAGCTTGCCAATGCTATTTGATAAAAGAAACGAGAGACCTGAAGCAACATTAGATAAAAAAATTATTCCTTTAGAAAACTATGGAATTAAATTTATTAGTTTTGGTAACTTTATTGCTGAAGATGAGCCAGTTGTTTGGAGAGGCCCTATGCTAGGTGGAGTTCTAAGCCAATTCTTCTTTGAAACTGACTGGGGTGAACTAGATTACTTATTACTAGATCTTCCTCCTGGAACTGGGGATGTTCAGTTATCTATGGTTCAGAATGTAAACGTTGATGGTTCTGTAATAATCTCAACACCTCAAGATGTAGCACTCCTAGATG
>CAXGOD010000038.1:0-10471 GCA_964011245.1 uncultured Bacteriovoracaceae bacterium
TATAGATCTAGAATAGATGCTAGGTCTGCTGGCTTTTTTAGAGCGATGATATTTGATAACGGTTCGATACAATATTTCAATGATAAAGGTGTACAAGTTTCATTAGCAACATTTCAAAAAACATTTCAATTAAACGGTATTAGTTTCATCATGGCTTCTACATTAATTGAGTTGCCCGTAACAGACTTCGTTAGTTCTGGTGGAGGTTCGGAAAGATTAAAAGAGGAACTAAGAAATGCTCAAACCTGGCTAATTGGCGGAAACCCAGTCCAGCTGACATTAGTCAGAAATTTAATTGAAGAGTATATCAAAGCAGCAGAAAAAAACTTACTAATAGACAATAGACCTAAGAAGCAATAATGAAAAAGCTTCTTGTCCTACTATTTCTTATCTCGACTCAAGTATTCGCCCAAACATGGCCAAATTTAATGTATACAACTGACAACTTGTTTACGAGGCAGTTCTCAGGTTTGAGAAGTTATATTCAAAATTTGAAAATCAATTACCCTTTTAGTTTAAAAGATAATAAACTTGTTTTCTACTCAGATAACGGTAATAACTTAGAAGAGATTTTTAAACTAATTGTAATCACTCAAAAAAAAGAGAACTATATAAAAGAGACCGTGATTTTTGATGCACTTGTAGGTTCAAAAGAAAAATTTACTTTTGAAAGATGGGGGGAGAGCGTAAGACCTCTTGGAGTTAATAAGCTAACTTCTTTTGATTTTAGTGTCCCTCAAAGAGTAGAAGCTTTTAGAATAGAATTTCAAGTATTAAAACTATTTCAATATGTTGAGTATGACCAGTCTACTTCAAAGTCTCACTACAAGCTTTTCGACTATGGATTAGAAATTCATCATTATGATGAGATCCAAAAAGAAAAACTATATAGTAAACTATGGTACCAATGTGATGTTTGTAGTGGAGAGCCATTAGTTGCAATAATGGATACTCGTGAAACTCATTATGGAAATATGAGTTATTACTTTGGTAATCCTCTTAAGTTTGTAACTCCAAAAGAGTTCTATGCAAAGGCCAATAGATCTTATTTGTCTGGTATCTTTCGAGAGTTTCAAGGGATATCTAATAAGGGAATTGGTCGTTTTGGTTGGCCTAGAAATTAGTTATATTTTACTGAAATATTCGAGTTTCCTAACTCTGACTTTTCTAATCTTAGATTAACTCCGATTCTATCTGTAAGTTTTTTTATATGTGAAATCAAACCAATAGATTTCCCTCGTTGCTCCATTGTATTAATCATGTCTAGTACATCCTCAAGAGAATCTTCATCAAGTGTACCAAAGCCCTCATCAATAAAAAAAGAGTCTACTTCACTTGTTCCTCTTGTTAGCTCAGCTAGTGCTAGTGCCATCGCCAAAGAAACCATAAAGGTTTCTCCACCAGAGAGAGTGGAAACCTTTCGCGTTAATCCTGCTTTGAACTTGTCTACAACATAGAAATCTGGCATAGATTGAACATTTTTTGAAAAATGCTCAATAACATATCGATCATCACAAAGGTTTTTTAACTCATGATTTGTTTGAGTAATTAAATTCTTTTCAATCAAAGATAGAACAAAGTTTCTAAATTCATCTTTTCCAACCAGGTCATACAGATCTTCTAGTTCTGTTTTATTCTGATTAAGCTTTTCAATTTCTTTATTTAAACTTCCAACTTTGTCTTGAGCTGATTGTTTTTGTGAAATGAGAGTTTCATTTTTTACAATTGAATGAGTTATTTCACTAAGAGAGCTCTTGAACTCTAAAAGCAATGATTTGTTATATTTAATTGTTTCCAATAAGACTTGAATGTCTACATCTTCGATCTTTAACTTTGAATTAATTTTATTAAAAAAGCCAAAATAGGACTTAAAAAGCTCTTCATTTTTAAGAGTCATTTTTTTATTTAAGGACTGATCTATGCTTTCACAGAGCTCAATTGAGACTAACTTAAATATATTGTCAGTCTGCTCACATTGTTCTTCGTAGTTTTTTTGTTTAGAAGTGTCTTCTGCAATTTTTATTTTGCTCTCGTTAAGACTTCTTTGAACCTTGTTTGTTTGATCATTTAATTTCTCTACTTCTGATTTTAACGAAGTTAATTCAGATTCAGGTGCACCTTTTGAATTTTTTGTTAAAAACTCTTTAAGCTCACTTATAAGTTCTTGAGAACTATTAATATTCAATTCCGATTCTTTTTTAGACTTTAGTAAGGACTGTAGTCTTTCATTGGATTTTGAAGTAGACTTATTATTATCCTCTATCCTTTGCTGGTAAACATTATAGTCTTTACAAAGAGCTATCTTGTCATTGATCTGCTCAACACTAAAAATACCACCTAGTATTGATTTCAGCTCCTCTGTAAGGGAATTGTGTACATTCTTGATGTTATGAATTTTATCGTCAAGTTTAGTACATTCAGTTGATTTTCTCTTATAATTACTTCTAAGCTCACTAAGATTTTTTTCTAAATTGAGTAAGTTTTGTAAATCATTTTGTGTTTTCTCAATAGTGGAGGTGAGTGCTTTATTTGTTTTTTCATTGCGGTTTATATAGTTTGTAATAGATACTAAAGTGTCTTTAGGGTCTGTAATGAGTTCTTCCTTAGTGATAAATGTAAATGGGGAAGTTACACTATCAATCAGCTCTTGTTTATCATGTTTAAACTTTTGTATACTCGCTCTGTAGTGTGCTTGAGACGATCTTAGCCCTTGTGACTTGATTTCAAAGTTTCTTAGCTCATTACCTTGGTTTTCAAATTTTATCTGTAATTGTTCTTGTTCATTTTTATCTGTATCTTTCTTAATAGTAATATTAGAGATCTCTGTAGCATGACAAACTAAGCATTCACCATCTTTAATGCTTGCCTTGGATATTTCATTTATATACTCCTGAAGTCCAAAAGACTTTATAGCTAGTTGTAGCTCTCTTATGCGATCTTTAGTTTCTTTAATTTTGTTTTCGAAAATGGAGATTTCTTTATCATTGCGTTTTAAAAGGTCTTTGTTATCAGTTTCTTCTTTCAATAGATCAGCGTTTCTTATTAAAAATGATTCGACTGTCGTTTGGGCTTTTTTATAATCTTCTAGAGTTGCAGATAATGATATGGATTCACTTTTATATTTTGTTAGGAGCTCATTTAATTTCAGTTTTTCTAAAGTTTTGATTTCTTTTTTTAACACATCTCCTTGCTTGGATATTTTTTCTAGCTCTACCTGATAGATGTCTTTTTCTTTAGAACTCAAATTTAAATCATTTCTTGTACTTGTAAGCTTTTTATTGGCCATCTCTGCTTTTTCATTATTGTCTGCAGATATTAAAGTAAAAAGACTATTTGCTTTTATTTCTTCTACCTTTTGTGCAAAAGCCTCATTTTGTTTAATCAGTTCTTGGATATGCTTTTGTTCCGATTCGATAGTAGTATTGGCCACTTCGATGTCATCTTCAAGTTTTTCAATGTTTTTGTGTTTCTCAGCTAATATCTTTGTTTTACTTATACATTCAATTAGCAGTGGTTCATTTAATTTTAATGCAGATTTTTTTATGTTTAGTTTTTCTTCTGCACTTTTTAACTGAACTTTAATAATGTTAAATTTGCTTGTTAGATCAGTAAGTCCAGCTTTTAACTTCAGTATATAGTTATTGTTTTTAATCCAATTATCTTTATGAGTTTGAAGATCACTTAATTGTTTGAGAGACTTTTCTAAGTTTGAATGAATTTGTTCTTGGAGTGACTTTTGACTCTTTTCTTCTTTGACGAGTTTTTGAGCTTCTTCTAGACTAAAGTTTGTGTTCTCATTAATCCCAAGTATTTGTGCATTAATCGTTTCAATTTCAGACTTTAATCCTGTTATCTTGCGCCTTACATGTAATGAAAGTTGTTCAAGTTTCTCGCCGTCATAGAGTTTGGCCAAAATATCTTTTCTGTCTTTGAAACCGCTTGAAAGAAACTTTGCAAATTCACCTTGGTTAAGCACGATTGTTTTTGTAAATTGGTCAAATGATAAGTTTAAAGTTTGTTCTGGGTTATTCTCAATCGTTTCCCATTTATCATCGATTAATTTTGAGTATCTTCTTTCTTGTTGTGGTTTTTTTAAATACTTACCATCATTTTTTTTCAGTCTTAGGTGCCAAAACGCCTTATAGAGATCATTTTTAATTCTATAAATAAGCTCGATTTCGCCCTCTGCTTCACCTAGGGTTACAAAGTCTACTTGGTTATTAGACTTCTTATAATGTTGTCCATAAAGTGCTAAAGATATTGAATTCAATATAGTTGATTTTCCAGAACCTGTTTCACCAGTTATAGCAAAAACTCCTGAATGGTTAAGAATCTGCTCAAAGTCTATTGTATGTTCACCCTTTAATGAAGCAATGTTTTTAACTTTGAGAAAGACGATCTTCATCGTTTAACTCCTCAATGCTTTGAATAAAATTGCTCATAAGTTTTTCAGGAACCTCTTCTGAAAGTGGATACTTTTGTTTATAATAATATTTAAAGAGATCTTTAATATCATGTTTATGTATGACATTAATCGTCTCATCTTCTTTGTCGTGCGATGTATATTCAGGGATAAAGGATAAAAGCACAGCGCCTTTTTTTGTTACATAGTTAAAGACTTCATCGTTAAAAAGATTATCAGGTGTCTCAAGCTTTAAAATAAGTTCAACAAAAGGAGAGTTCTCAAAGTCTTCTGAAAGGGCCGAATCAATATCTTGGTAAACCTTTTCTTTTGATGTTTTAATTTGAACAATCTTTTTGAAAATTGGAATAGGTATTTTTTCTAAATTAATCTTTCCTGATTTAGAGATTAATTTATTTACATGTTTATTATGCTTTTCAGAAAATCTTAAGGGGATAGGAGATCCACAATAGTGTATTTGTTTTTCATTTGAAATTACTTGAGGCTTGTGAATATGTCCTAAAGCAATATAATCAAAATCTTCACCTAACCAAGTTAGTGGAATAGACTCTAGGCCAGATAGCATTAAGACTTGTTCAGAACCGGAGGCCATAGGACTACCAAAAGCGTGATGGGCCATAACAATCTTAGACGTTTTGCCGTCTAACTCTGGCCAATAACTAAAAAACTCACGAATATAGTTTTCTATATCCTCTTTTTCAATTTCTCCATCTTTAATTGCTTCTATCTCATTATAAAGCTCATAAGTTCTAAAATAGGGAAGTGCCTTGATACAAACTTTTTCATCATTTATGTCTAATATTATGTGGTTATTAGTTTTGTAATCTTTAAGACCGCAAACAATATGAATCCTATGTTTTTTTAAAAGTTGTATAGGAGCACTTAGATAATCAGCAGAGTCATGATTGCCAGGAATGATTACAACATGTGTATTACTTTTTTTAGTGATGGTGTTTAAAAAATTGTAATATAGCCTTGAAGCTTCATTTGGAGGAGTTGGTACATCAAATATATCACCGGCTATAAGTAATATATCTATTTTTTGATCAATGATGCATCGGGCGAGCCAATCAAGAAACTTTTCTTGTTCCGGCAGTCGGGACTTCTTAAATAATTTTTTTCCCAAGTGCCAGTCAGAAGTATGTAATAGGCGAATCGACATAATTATTCAGATTTCTTATTAGAATCTTTATTATTATTACTGTTGTTATCTTTTCTGTCTTTATTGTTTCTGTTTCTGTTTCTGTTTCTATTACGGTTTCTGTTTCTATTATTTGGACGTTTACTATCGCGTTTCGGTTTATTCTCATCATCTGTTTTTTCTTCAGGACTTTGTTCTTCAACAGGAGAGATTTCTTTCGCTTCTAGATTTGTTTTTGCATGAAAAGCTTTGAAAGCATTTTTAGGGTCTTCTTTCTCAATGATCTCTGGTTCAACATAGACTAACTCTTGTCCTGTAGCTTCATTAAAGGTGTCATGGGCAAATTTATTTGCACGCCTGTTGATCTTTTGTATATCTTTTTCAAACTGTCTTGTTTTTTTACTCTCAAGATCAGAAAGGCCTACAACAGTAGCTGTTTCGTCTGAGATATTGTCAAAGCGGTTTGGGAATTTAGCATCATCTCGGCTGACTTCTTTGTCGAACATTTCTGAAACGTATCTTTTGATATGTCCACGGTTAGTAAGAAGATCAAATTGTTCACTTAAAATATGAACTCTATTTACTCTACCAAATTCACCATTTTGAGTTTTAATGAATTTCCCTTCTTCAGGAAGCTTTTTTCTTTTCGCAAAGTAAACATCATCTTCGTATTGAAGACAACACTTAAGCTGGCCACAGACACCATTGAGTTTACTATAATTAAGTGTAAGGTTTTGATTCTTGGCCATCTTGATTGAAACATTTCCATACTTTGAAAGAAATGAAGAACAACATAATTCTCTACCACATGGACCAAGTGCACCCATTGAAGCAGCTCTATCTCGAACAGAGATTTGTCTTAACTCAATTCTAAGTTTTAACTCACTTACAAGGTCCTTAACTAAACCTCTGAAATCAACTCTTGCAGGAGCTACGAAGTAGAAAACAACTTTTTTACCAAAACCAGTAAACTCAACATGAGTTAAGTTCATTGCTAGGTTGTGTTTTTCAATTAGACTCTGACATAAGTTTTCAGCGTCCTTTTGTTTTTTATATATTTCTTTTTCTTTTTCTATATCTTCTTGATTAGCAACTTTAGAGATATATTTAATTGGTAGCATGTCTTTTTTAAAAGGAAGTTGATATCCAAATGAATTGGTGTAACCAACGGCCATTCCACGATCACTCATGGCCACAACTTTTTGGCCATATATCAGTTTTCTTTTTCCAATAAGAAATGGGTAGGACTTATTATGTCCAGGGAATCTAACACGAACAAGGTTGATTATCTGTCCTTCTTCAAAACGACAGTTTTCTTCTGTGACTTCGTCACGGCTAGATTTCGACTTTTTATTATTATCAGTTATATTATTTTCTTCTTTAACTTCAACAATTTCTTGGGTTTCGCTCATTATATGTCCTAAAAAAATAGAAATAGTATAATCGACTTATTTCCTTAAGTAGTCAAATAAAGATAGATTTAAAGGGGAAGCTCTTTGATTAATGTGGCCAATGCAAATAGTCTGTGAGTAGGTGCGTTATGAAATAATTCATCTTTTTCATATTCTTTTATAATGCTTTCAAGTTGACCGTATGTGGCAAAGTCGGAGTTATCAGTTGTGCACCAACTACTTAAGGCTGATAAAGTTAATTTATGCTCGCTGATATTGTTTTTTAATTTATCAATTATGCTATGTGTTGAAAGCTCTTTTAATCGTTTTAATAACTCTACTTCATTGTCTAAGTTTTGTTTAGATTCAATAGGAACTCTTAATTTAATTCCACGAGAAGTTATAGTTTGAAGTAGAGTTGCTCCAGTTGGGTTCAATAAAAAGATTGTCGTTTTTACAGGAGGTTCTTCTAATGTTTTAAGCAATTTATTTGAAACATAGGTAGAGAACTTATCTGCATTATGAATCAATATGATTTTTCTTTTGGCACGTGTGGCCTTGTAGTTTAGAAAGCTGAAAAGTGCTGACAGATCATCAAGTCCGTATTTACCATTGGCCTTAGTAGGTTTTACTTCTAAAAAATCTTCATGGTTGATGATCTCATTAATATCTAAAATTTTACTTATTAGCTGATTACTCCAGTTTGTAAGAAAATCTTCATCACTTGTATTGCGATTAGGAGAGAGGATATAAAAATGACCTAATTCTTCTTTATTGTACTTTGCTAAGAGAGTATCTTGTATATTCACTAGTATGACTCCATTAGTGATTTAACAGTATTGATTATGTTTTTACTTACATTGTCCATATCTTGCGAGCCATCTATTATTTTAATTCGATCAGTAAAAGTTTTTGCCGATAGATCATAGCCGTCGATCAGCTTTTGATAAAAATCATGATTCTCTTTTTCAAAATAATCCTTCTCGTTGCCACGGGCTTTTTGTCTTTGCATTGAGGTTTCAAGGTCTATGTGTAGATAAAGGGTACAGTGAGGCATAGTATTTAAAGGGTAGTCACGGTGAATATTTAAGATTGTATTAATCCCAAGTTCCCTTGCACTGGCCTGGTAAGCTATTGAGCTATCAATATAACGATCAAGAATGACAACGGTATTTTCTTCATTTAGTTTTGGAAGAATTTCTTGAGCTAATAATTGAGCTCGAGCTGAAGCAAAAAGGTGAGCTTCTGCAATTGGATCTATCTTTGTATCACTAGTTAAAATTGCTGACCTTAGTTGCTCACCAAATGCAGTTCCACCTGGTTCTCTAAAACAATAGACCTTCTTACCTTTAGACTCTAAAAATTCTAATAAGCGTTGAATTTGAGTTGATTTTCCACTGCCTTCAATACCTTCAAAAGATAAAAGAAGTGATTTATCGTTTTTTGGCTTAGTGAAGTTCTTGAGTAGGGTGTCGGTGTCTATGTTCTGCATGTTAAAAATGTTAACATGCACAGAAGTAATTGGAAAACCTTATTCGAAGTCTTCCACAGTATCGTAATGGTCATCACGGCGCTGCATATCATCGTAATCGCCTTCTCCGAGACCTTCTTGGTTGGCTCTTTCAATAAAATCTCTTTGTTCATCTGATAATTCTTCGTATTCATCACCGTATGTATCACCAGCTAATTCTCTTGTTAACTCCTCTTTAACAGCCGGATCATCTATATCCATTACTCCAAAGCGCTCATCTCTATGTACTTGGCGCTTTCTTTTTCTTGTTTGTGCTGGGCGTCTGTTTGTCGGCCTAACTCTTTTTTGAGGTTTTGGTTGGTATTTCCTAGCTCTAACGATTCTTGTAGGTTTTTTCCTCGCAATTTTCTTCTTTGTAACTCGTGCATTATTATTAATACTAGCTTTTTTAGTTTTAGCCTCTTTTTTAGCTTGTTTGATTTCTGAATCACTATTAAAACTCGAGTTAAAGCTATTAAGTGCAGTGAATAAAATTAGAAGGGCAACTGTCCCTCCACCAACATATTTAAAGTTAATCTTTTCTTTTATTTTATCAAAAAAAGCAAACTTGCTATTATCTAGAGTTCTAAGTTGAACTTCTTTAACTTTTGATTTATTTGTTGTTTTGTCTTTTTTTTCTGAACTTAAAGTTTGTCCCCTGTCGTTACCAGTACTGATAAAGGCAAGACCTATAAGAGCGTCTTCTTCATCATCAGCTTTAGTTCTTTCTTCAGCTTTTACCTTTATACTGTTATCTACTTTTTCAAATACATCACTTTCTGGAACAAAAGGGAGGTCATCCGAGTTTTTCTTAAGTCTTCTATCAAAAGCATGATGCTCAAAAAGTTTTATCCATGATTCACCATCATCAAGTGAAACTTGTACGTTTAATGCTATTTTTTTCTCATCAATAAATTTTTGAATTTGCTCTAATGTAAAAGGACCTTTCTTTTCACCATTTACAAGCACGATAAAGTTGTCTGCAGTCATTAAGCTCTGCATAGGTACTAGTTTTGGTTTTCTTCTTTGAAACTTAGCTACCTTAAAGAAGGCCTTCCAAGTTTCATGGGCCAGGTTATAGGCCATGGAATCTTCAAATAGATATTCATGTTCAGCTGCGTAATCTTTTATGCTCTCTGTGTCAAAAGGACCATACATTTGACCGTCTTTAGACTTAATCATCCAAAGCTCAGTGTAATCTGTCCCATTTTTAGCAATTTGCTCTTCACTTAGAGGTGCTAAATCGATAATTTCCTTTTTATCACTCATAAAAGTCTCCATACTTCTTATGACATCTTTAAAAATATCGGTGTTATAGGGGCACAACTTTAAATAATTTACGTTGTGAATTTCTTGCCTAGTATGCTAAATAATCAGATACTTATGAGGTTTTTTAACACACCTTACGCTGGAGAAATAATGAAGATGGATGAGAAGATAGCTCAGTTAATTACTCGTTTTACTAAACATGATGAGTGGGAAGATAGATATCGTGAACTAATTCAAACAGGGAAAAATATTGAAGGACTAAAGGACTCAGACAAAGATGAGAAATTTAGGATCAAGGGTTGTCAGTCACAAGTGTGGTTAAAACCTGAGTATAAAGATGGTGTAATCTTTTTTCATGCAGACAGTGATGCTGTTTTAGTTAAGGGTATTATTGGAATATTATTAGAAGTTTATAGTGGAGAAGAACCAGAGAATATTATGGGGAGACCTCCGCAATTTTTAAAAGACATAGGTATTACAGAACATCTAAGTATGAACCGTACAAACGGATTGGCCAGCATGGTGAAACAAATTCAAATGTATGCCACAGCTTTTAATGCTTTAAAACAAAAAGGAGTTTTAAGTGCAGATCTATAATAGACCTAGAAGAAATAGAAAAGATTCTAATATACGAGCACTCATTCAGGAAAACTCTGTTAGTGTGAACGATTTAATTGCTCCTTTATTTTTTATTGAAGGTAGTGAAGATCAAGTTGCCATCGACTCAATGCCAGGAC
>CAXGOD010000039.1:0-10469 GCA_964011245.1 uncultured Bacteriovoracaceae bacterium
TCCCCTAGTTTTTCAAATAAGCTACCTAAAACAGCTGCACTTCCAAAGCCTCCAACAAAGCCTCCAGGCATCGCTGCAGCGAAGTTTTCAGTAACTTCAGGCCAGAGGTTACTTAAGACCACTGCAGTTATAATAATGGAGAGTCCCCATTGAAGAAAATACTGCAATAATGAAAAACGCCAAAGTGAGTTAACTTTCTTTATATAGCTAATACCTAAGTTTTTTATGGTTAGAGGGAAAGTTGCGAAAATTATTGCAAGGAATACATCTAGGTAGTGTTGGGAATTTATTTTAAGAGTGTAAGTCGCTATACCTTGTTCACCTAATAAAACGCCAATAAGCCCTGCTATAATTGAAGCTGGCAAAATCCATATATATTTATGTAAAACTTTTTTTAAAACTAATGAAACAGCTACTAGGCAAAGTAGAAAAATAATATCAGAAATCATTTAGTGAGATAAATATCTTTGTATTTGCAGCAAGGCGATTATTATTAATAGGTTTATCTAGTATTAAAGTATTTTCTAATTCTGAAAGAGCTAATGTTGCGAAATCTCCCTTTCCCGTAACAATAAGAACTCCTGTATCTTTATTAAGTCCGTCTCCTGATCTCATTTTTTTATAAATTCCGCTCCATCCATCATTGGCATTTTAAAGTCAGTGTATATAACATCATATTTATTTTTTCTAGTAAGCTCTAGTGCTTCAACGCCATTGCCAGCTTGATTAGCTTCACACTTAGGATAAAGCTCTTTTAAATTGAAAATTAGTATGTCTCTAATATCAGCTTCGTCATCAACAACCAGAAATTTTTGAGCCACAAAGCCCCCCTACTTTAAAACGTTTAAGATTTTATTAATTAGCTCATCTAAATCAACAGGCTTGCTGAAAACTTCAAGAGCACCTCTTTTAAGAAGTTCATCTTTACTGAATTCTGAATAACCTGTCATAAACATTACTTTAGGAGGTTTTTCTAATTGGTTTATTTTGTCTTGCAGCTCAATACCAGTGCCATTTGGCATCTGAATATCGCTTAAGATTAAAGAGACATCATTTGCTAGAACATACTCAAAGGCATCATTCCCACAGTAAAGGGCATGCGATTGAATATCTTCATCTTCAAAAGTTTCGCAAAGTATATCAGCTATACTTTGCTCGTCATCAACAATAAGTAGTTTTCCTGGCATGATTAACTTCTAAGGTCTTTTCTAAGGATTTTTCCAACATTACTCTTGGGAAGATCCTCTCTAAACTCTACAGACTTAGGTACTTTATATCCTGTTAACTCTTGTTTACAATATGTGATTACTTCACTCTCTGTTAAAGAGTCATCTTTTTTTACAATAAATAACTTAACCACTTCACCTGATTTTTCATTTGGGATTCCGATTGCCGCTGCTTCTAAAACTTTTGGATGTGAAACAATGACATCTTCAATCTCATTTGGATAAACATTAAACCCAGAAACTAGAATCATATCTTTTTTACGATCAACGATTTTAAAGTAACCCCTCTCATCCATTGTTCCTATATCACCTGTTTTAAAAAAACCATCTTTAGTCATTACCTTTGCTGTTTCTTCAGGTCTATTCCAATAACCTTCCATGACTTGTGGTCCTTTGATTGCGATCTCACCTCTTTCACCCATTGCAACATCATTTTCTTCATCATCAATGATTTTTACATCTGTTGACGGAATTGGAACTCCAATCATTCCGTTATACTCTGGGATATCTAGTGGATTGATACAAGCAGCAGGTGATGTTTCTGTAAGACCATAAGCTTCAATAAGAGGCTTGCCTGTTACTTCTTTCCATTTTTCAGCTACAGCTTTTTGTACGGCCATACCACCACCTAAAGTCACTTTTAAGTTACTGAAATCTAGTTTTTGAAAATCTGGGTTATTTACTAAAACATTAAATAATGTATTAACTCCTGTGAAGGCAGAGAACTTCCACTTGCTTAATTCTTTAATAAATCCTGGAATATCTCTAGGGTTTGTAATAAGAACGTTTAATGCACCTACAGAATTAAAAATGAAACAGTTCGCAGTAAGTGAGAAGATATGGTAAAGCGGTAAAGGAGTTATGATAATTTCTTGTCCAGGAATAATCTCATCTTTAATCCACGCCCTTGCTTGAACCATATTCGCCACTATATTTGCATGAGTTAAAACTGCACCCTTAGAAACACCTGTCGTACCTCCTGTGTACTGTAAAAATGCAATGTCCTTGAGCTCAATATTTGGTTTAGTAAATTTATCAGCATCACCCATTGCAAGTGCATTATTAAATTTAATATTTCCTGGTAATGACCATGCAGGAACCATCTTCTTAACATGTTTAATAACAAAGTTTACAATCAGAGATTTTGGAAATCCAAGTAGATCACCAATCCCAGTAGTGATAACATGTTTAACTTTTGTTTTGTTTAATATTTTTTGAAGAATTTGTGCTGAGTTTTCAAAGATAATGATTGCTTCAGCTCCAGAATCATTTAACTGGTGCTCAAGTTCTCTATCTGTATAAAGAGGATTTACGTTTACTGCAATCATTCCCGCTCTTAAGGCACCAAATAATGCTATTGGATATTGAAGTACATTTGGCATCATTAAAGCAACACGTGATCCTTGTGTAAGTCCTAAGTCATTTTGCAAGTAAGAAGCAAATTTTCTAGAAAGATAATCAATCTCTGAAAATGTTAACGTTTTTCCCATACAGTGAAATGCAGGCCTATCACCAAAGTTCTTAAACGACTGTTCTAGAATATCTGGAATACTGTCATACTCTTGCTCATTGATTGTGTGCGGAACGTTTTTTTGATAACTTTCATACCATACTTTAGACATAGCTTTTCCTTTAAATATATTTAAGATTATTTAATTATTTTATCTTAATATGATAGACAATTACGTGATTTAAGTGAACTACATTTTAATTAAATATTTATTGCCCGACTTTACGCGTTGTTAAGTTGTGCCGTGATCCTAAGCGTTCTAGGCAAGTATTCAAATGGATAGTCTGGATAATCAGGAAAAACCTGAAAGGCCAATTCAGCATGATAGTAAAGATAGTTAATTTTAAGACCAGATGAAATAACTTCATTTTCAATATCAATTGCAGGAGAAATTTTTCTTATCATTGACCCAGTACCACTTTCAAGATTTTGTTGCCATAGAATATAGGACTCATCAAAAGAAAACTCTATGGGAGTTTGAAATCTACTATGAATAGTCATTGTCTCAAGAAGAAAAAGTCCATCTGGATTTAAATGATCCTTAATAAATTGCAAATATGCATTTCTGTCAGGCACTATTGTTAAACAATGCAATAAATGGTCATCGAATATATAATCAAATTTCTGATCAATTACATCCTTACAAACATCAAGAGATTTATAATTGATAAATAAACCTTTATTCTGAGCAATTTCTTTTGCCCCCATAATAGCAAGCCCAGAAACATCTATTCCTGTAACTTCCGCCCCAAGCTTAGCAAAGTAGTGGCATAGACCGCCAAACCCACAGCCGGCTACTAAAATTTCCTTGCCTCGTAGGGATTCTAGGTTAATGCCGAATTGCGTAAAATAGCTTTCAGCAAATGTAATCATAGATTCAGCATTCTCAAATAAAAACTTATCAACTACTGGTTGGTTATCTGCATCAAACCAATCTGGTGTGAATTTTTCATAACTAATATTGTAAGAGTGGTAATACTTTTCCATATATTTTATTTTAGGGTAAAATATCTCAATGAGTAATAAAAAAATATTTTTAATTACAGGTATGATGAGATGCATGGCAAATTGGAGTGATCCTATTGCAAAACTTCAAGAAACATTCCCTGACTATGAGATTGTTCCCCTAGAGAACCAAGGTGTGGGAATACACCATAAAGCAAAAGCTCCATTAACCATTAAAGCAAACGTGGAGTTTCTAAGGACACAATTTTTAGAGCAAAAAGGGGAAACAAATATTTTATTAGGATTTTCACTCGGTGGAATGATGGTGACAACTTGGTCACAGTTATACTCAAAAGATATGCATGGACTTATACTTGTAACTTCAAGTTTTGGAGGGCTTCAGCCATTTTGGAAAAGAATGAAGCTAGGGATCCTTCCTGCTGGGACAGCTACGTGTTTTACTAAAGGTAAAACTCGTGAAAAGTTTATGTATAAGATGATTGCTTCAAACCCTGACAATAGAGAAAGATTAATTAAGCAATGGGCCCTTGAGCAAAGCGCGCGACCTTTAGGTGTATTAAATATTATTAGACAACTTTTATCTGGCTGGTCTTTCAATCCAAGGGGGTATGAAAAAAAACACCCTACCTTAGTTATCGGATCTCGGTATGATAAATTAGCTGATTATACATGTTCAGAAAAAATCAGAGACTTTTTTGATACAGATTATGTGTGTCATGAAAATGCTGGTCATGATGTATTAAATGATGATCCCGAATGGGTTGCAAATAGTATAAAGAAATGGATAGATGAAAAACAAATTAGCTAACTACCTGGAAGTGATAACTGATGATGGTTCAGTTACAGTATTCTCAAAAGTTTATGGTGAAGCTTGTCATTCAAAAAGTGGTGCCAGACTAGAAACACAACTTCACTATATTAATGGTTGCAAAATAGTGGACCAAATAAAAATTAATAATCCACTCGTAGTATTCGAAGCTGGTTTTGGTGTTGGTATAGGTCTTGAAGAAACGGTTTCTTCTCTAGATGGTCACCCTTGTGTTTTTATTACAACAGAAATAGATGAAGACCTGGTTCAATATGTAATTTCAAAAAATTCTTTTTATAAAAGTATCCAAAGGTATACAGATCCACTTGATTATTACTTATTAGAAAAAGATAATCTTAAGCTTTTTATCTTACTTGGTGATGCCAGAAAAACAACACCACAAATATCAATGCTTGGTGACTTTAAGTTTAACTGTGTATATCAAGATGCCTTCAGTCCTAAAAGAAATGCTGTGCTTTGGACTAAAGAGTGGTTTAAGACTCTAAAAGAACTGTCCCATGATAATTGTATTATGAGTACCTATAGTGCTTCTTCATCAATAAGAAAATCTATGGTTGGTGCAGGTTGGACAATCTATAACGGTGATGACTTTGGTGTTAAAAGATCATCTACAAGAGCAAAACTTACGGGACAAACAAGTAAAGAGATATTAGAGCGTTTAGAGAAGAGCCCAGTTCCAATGATTACAGACGATAATTATAAAGAATATACATTAGGAAACTAGATGAAAGAGTCGAAAATTTCAAAACTATTAAATATTAAATATCCTATTATTCAAGGTGGGATGGTTTGGGTATCAGGAGGAAAACTTGCGGCTGCAGCTGCAAATGCAGGATGTCTTGGTGTTATAGGTGCAGGTTCTATGAAGCCAGAACTTTTAAGGCTTCACATTGAAAAAGCAAAGTCTCTGACTAGCAAACCACTGGCTGTTAATTTGCCACTACTATACTCTCAAATAGATGAACAAATCCAAGTCGCTTTAGAACTTGGAATAAAAATCTTTATCACAAGTGCAGGAAGCCCAAAAAAGTATACTAATTATTTACAAAATAAAGGATGCATTGTTATTCATGTAACGAGTACACCGCTTCTTGCTAAAAAATGTGAGGATGCCGGAGTTGATGCCATAGTTGCAGAAGGATTTGAAGCAGGAGGACATAATGGACGTGATGAAATAACAACAATGAGTTTAATCCCCCAAGTTGTAGATACCGTTAATATCCCAGTTATTGCCGCAGGAGGCATTGCAGATGGTAGAGGCCTTGCGGCAGTCTTAGCTCTAGGCGCAGATGCTGTACAAATGGGGACACGCTTTTTAATGACAAAAGAAAGTAGCGCTCATCAAAATTATAAAGATCTACTATTAAAAAGTTCTTTTGACTCAACAATGCTAGCTTTAAAACAACATGTCCCAGTGAGGCTTGTAAAGAATAAATTTTATAAAGAGATTAAAGAACTTGAAAATAATTGTGCAACTGTAGAGCAACTTGTTTCTCACCTGGGTAAAGGTAGAGCTAAGAAAGGAATGCTTGAAGGTGATCTAGAAGAAGGTGAACTAGAGATAGGCCAAGTGTGCTCGATGATAAACTCAATACCCACAACGGAGCAAATGATTACTGAGATAATAAGTCATTATAAAGCGGTCATAAAAAATCTTATTTAACTACTCGTGGATACCTTTATTTTCTAAAGGCTTATTGATTTCTTCGTTTTCGCTTTCAGAATCAAGTATATAACTCTTCCCATCACTATCTTCTTTGAAGTTCACAACAGCAGGATTGCGGGATTGAACACTATCGCGACTTTCCTTTTTAAGTTCTTTTAAAACATATCTTTGAATTCCAGGTACTCTTTTTTTTCCAAAGAAATTGCAGAAGCGATTATCAACAAAACCTTTGTTTATTAATTGCTGCACCTTTTCATAAGTAACGTCAGCATACTTTTCATATGCAGCATTATAGATACCTTCAAGTACAATTGGTTTGCTGTAGTTGTATTTATTTATATATTTTAAATCGACTTCAGCAGCTTTAATAATATCTGCTTCAAATTTATCTGGTGCTTCAGGATAAGTGTAATTATTTAATACCACACCATTCATACTAAGCCTAAGTTTAGTGTCCATATACCTATCAAAAGCAGCACTATGCCTGACTTGTTTTTTCTTTAAAGAGTCTTTATAGCTTTGTAGACAATCTACCTGCTTCTTTTCTTTAGCTATAGCAAGTGTTGTTGATAGAATAAATAAAGAGAGTATGATTCTTTTCTTCATACTTGTTTTATCGGGAATTATCTCAGAATACTTTAGTAAAAATGTCGGTTAGTAATTATATTAGGAGCTTAAAGGCGGTTTCTAGGGTCAATATATTGTTTAATGAATCTTTCTATTAGATCCTTTTTTACATTAGACTTAAGAATTAGCTGTTTAGCATGCATAAGATCCTTAGGTGGTAGATCACCATAATAGCCTTTTTTATGCCATCCCCAGCCCCAACGATATTTACTTTTTATTGGAGAGTAATGGCCGAAACGAACACCTCTATACATTAATACTGCATAGAAATCATTCGCCTTCTCTCTGACGCATTCTCTGAGAATGATATCAGCTTCATCTTGTTCAGCGTGTGTTCCACCAATCCAATATTTCATATCATGATAGTGACAACACTCTGCCCATAAGTTGGGTCTAGAACCTGTCCCTTCTGGAAAGTAGGTGCATCCATCTGTTACAAAGCCTTTAAGTTCTCGGGCAAATGCCGACGAAGATAATAAAAGTAAAATAAGTGCTAGTTTATGCATAATCTATGCTCACACACTGGTGTCCAAAAATCAAAATTGTAATTAATGCAGAGTGTCAATATGGCATCAGAGTCCTTATAACACCAGATAAGTATATGAAATTATGTTTATATAGTTGGCAAGAAACCTGCAGAATAATGGGTATTCAAGGATGAATAGAAGAAAACAAACTAAACTTAGGAGTTTAAATGCTTAAACAAAACCTTATTCTTTTATTTTCTCTTACCTTCTTTTTAATGATTTCTGTAGCGAATGCAAACGCAGGTATTCAAAAAGTTGCATCAATTACTAATGATGAAGACAAAGGTGTAATTGGATTAGAGCTAATAACAGATAAACATTCAGATGTAACACATCTTAAACTAATCTTTAAAAACGAAAATAACGAAGTCGATGAAATCGATACATATACAGCTAAAAAAGCTGCAAGTGGAATTGTTCTTTATAGAGTAGATGGCCGTGAAGTCGTAAGACTTAAGAGTGATAACTTCTCTTCTCATCAAGGTGGAGAAATCGAATTAGACTATCTATATAATGGTATAACAGGAAGTCGTGGAGTTAAAGTTTTAGATCTATCTCGTGATGGAGATGTATGGCGTTTAAGTTCTAAATCCAAAAAAGTATCTAAATTACACTTTGTTTCTAATAAAAAAATGGTTGTTGGTACCATTGGAATTAAGCAGATTGTAGCTAAATAGTTTCCCCCCAGAACTCATAAGCCGTTGAATTTATTTTGTTGTATGTTTCGAAACAGGTAATAATTTCAACGGCAGTGAGTCATCTTTCCTTTATTCAAATTCAATTGCTAGCTTCTTTACAATACCAGATTAATGTAAAGGAGAAATAATGATTAAATTATTTAAAAACGTTTGTGTGTGCTTACTACTTGCCACTTTTGTAAGTTCTATTTCTTATGCTGGGACACAGAAGCTTGCTTATATTACTAATCAAGAAGATACAGATATTATCGATCTCGTTGTTAATACAGATACGCATAATGACGTTGTAAGTTTTAAAATGGTCTATAAATACTCAAATGGAAAAGTTTATAAATCTGACACCTACTCTGCTAGCAAAGCGGCATGTGGTGTAGTTTTATTAGAAAAGAAAGGAAGAGAGATAGTTAAACTTAGTAGTCAAAATTTTTCAGCTCACCAAGGTGGAGACATTAAACTAGATTATTTAATTAGTGGTATCTCAGGTAAAAGAGGAAATAAATACTTTGATCTAACTCGCGATGGGGATAAGTGGTATCTTAAAGTAAATCGAAGCAAGATCAAGAAAATGCACTTTGTATCAAACAAAAAAGCATTTATTGGAACAATTGGTATAAAAAGAATTGAAGCAAAATAAATAAAAATGCCGCTCTTTTGAGCGGCTTACATTATTTCTTTAATGAATCTCTAATCTCTCTTAAAAGTACAATGTCTTCTGGGTCAGTTTTAGGCTCTTCTTGTTTTTCTTCTTCTTCTTCTTTTTTCTTCAATGAGTTAATACCTTTAACAACCATAAAAATGACAAATGCAATAATAACAAAGTCTACAATTGTTTGAATAAAAACACCATATTTAATGATTGGTGCTCCAGCCTTTGTAGCTTCGGCCATTGAAACAAATGTAGTATCAGACAAGTTGATATACAATTTTGCAAAATCTACTCCACCAAGCATCTTTCCAATTGGCGGCATAATGACATCATTAACAAGTGATGTAATGATAGCTTTAAAAGCTACACCAATTACTAGTCCAACTGCCATATCGACAACATTTCCTTTTACAGCAAACTCTTTAAATTCCTTTATCATGCTCAAAAGAGTCTCCTAGAATTTCGCTAATATCGATGTCGTGAATGTATAATCTGTGTTCTCATAACCTTCTACGTTTGGCACGTTATCATAAATGGCCTTGTAAGCAGTTTTTAAAGAGAAAGTATTGGTTAAAACAAATGCAACTGATGGTTCATAAGAAACTATATAATCCTCACTTTCGGTAAAGTTAGGAAGGTACTCAATCCAAAACTTATATGAAAGTGTTTCTGATTTCTTATGATCAAATTCGTAGTATAAACGAGCTTTAGTAAAGTTAAAGACATCTTCACCATCTTCATCTTCTTCAATTCTTCTTTCTATAGTGTAACGAGCACCAAGTTCAGCAAATGATTTAGTTTTATCATTTTTTGAAAATGTATACTTTAAACCTGCATCTAAGTTTTCTCTTTGGTTATAACCTGAAAACTTATCCCCTTCATATTGTATAGCTCCATATGATCCAATATGACCTGCAATTTGGTGTTCATATTTAGTCATGACATCCCAGTTTCTTGCTGACTCAACAGTTTCTGTTTCATTTGTTACAGCATCAGTTTGCTCGGTAGCTCCTAGTGTATAGTGACCACCAAAAGAAAGTGTATTTTTTGCTTTTTCCCATTTAGATAAAGTTTTAGCGTTATACGTTTCTACTGATGAGTTTCCGCCTGATTGAATAACTGAAACTTCTGATTCATTTGAAAACTTAGTTTCCGCCATAACAAGTGCCGGTATAAAAAAAACAACTAATAAAAGAATACTTTGCATAAAAAAACCTCCCGATTAAAGGAGGGTTCTAGTTCTCTATTTAATTGTTTGTAAAGATTTTCTTAAGAATTACTAACGAGCATTCATCTCTAAAGCTTTGATTCTTTCGCTTAGCGGAGGGTGTGTAGATATTAAAGCCATTAGTCCAGACTTAGATGAGATTTTCATAGCATTTACATTTGTATCCGCTTTTTCAAATACACCTTGTTCATATTGTTGTTGTAATCTTTTAAGTGCATTAATCATTTTATCGCGACCAGCAAGATGTGCTCCACCAGAATCTGCCTTATATTCTCTGTATCTTGAAAAGAAAGCAACTATTGGCATAGCTAATAATCCAAAAACCATTGTGAATAGATTGATAAGCATATAACGAGCGAAGAAACCAAGTCCTTCACCTTCATCATCTCCACGAACAAAATTATCTATTATAATAACTGCGACATGAGCAAAGAACATTACGAAGGCATTAACAACACCTTGGATAAGAGTCATGGTTACCATATCACCATTAGCAACATGAGCGATTTCATGTGCTAGTACACCTTCAACCTCGTCTTCGCGCAT
>CAXGOD010000040.1:0-10429 GCA_964011245.1 uncultured Bacteriovoracaceae bacterium
TTATGAGCATAGGAACAATGACAAAAATACTATGTTCTGTCATGGCCGTTGTTTGGGGAGAAACTCCAAAATGCATTGCTAGTTGAGTTGCTAGGTACACTCCAAATGAAATCTTTAAAAGAATAACTAAAGATCCAGTAAGTCTTGCGGTTCCACTGGTTAAGTTTTGACTGGCAAGCTCTCCAATACTTGTGGTCAACATAAGTCCGGGAACTAAAACAATCAAAGATGAAAGAGTAACAATATTTGTATTTAAGTGGGGGGAAATCAAAGTTGAAAGTAGCGCCACTATTGCAATAAAGAAAGACACAAGACCTTCTCGAATAGAGTCAATTCTTTCTTCTTTTACTGTCTCAGAAAACAGGCCAACAATAAGTCCTAGTATAAAGCTTGAAAAGGCATCAATCCAGCTTCCTTTAAGAAATATACTGACGCCACTAGAGATAAACCCGTAAGAAAGAGTAACTAGTAAGCTATTGTAAAGGGGGGGTTTCTCCAGAATCATCTCAATAAGATCTGTTCCCTCTGCTATAGTCATTTTGTCTTCAACTACATAGTCAACAGTTTGGTCAACATGGCGCAGTTTAGATAGATTTACTTTACCAGGATTAAGCCTTTCCATACGTGTCTCTTCACTTTCTTTATCAATTTTAAAGCTAGCAGTGATACTAGTAGGGATAGAGAAGAAATCAGCTTGAATTCCAAGGTTCTTGCTAACTAAATCAAGAGCCTTTTCAATTCTATCAGAGCTTGCCCCATACCGGTGCAAAGACCTGCCAAGGAGCATGATAAATTTAATTTTCGCTGAATGAGTTGAGCCTTTATTTTTAGTCATAGTACTTCTTTTCACATATTAAGTTATATGTTTTATAATCGTGCTTACTAACACCAATTGTAAATAAAAACTAGAGAATTTGAATGAAATATATAGTCGTATTAACTGGAGCTGGTATTTCCCAAGAATCAGGTATAAAGACCTTTAGGGATAGTAATGGATTGTGGGAAAACCACCGCATAGAAGATGTCGCAAATCCCGAGGGGTACTCAAAGAATCCTCAAATGGTTCATAAGTTCTACAATCTTCGACGTGAACAACTCAAAGATGTTAGGCCGAATCTTGCTCATATTGCCCTTGCAAAGCTTGATCAAGATTCTAGGTATAAACTTTCAATTATTACTCAAAACGTAGATGATCTCCATGAGAGGGCTGGGGCAACTGATGTTATTCATATGCATGGAGAGTTAAAAAAAATTCGCCATACTCAAACTCAAGATGTGAAGTTCTTTGAAGACTCTGTGCCTGAAGAAGACTTTCTTAATTGGCGACCTGACATTGTTTGGTTTGGAGAAAGTATAAAGTATATGAGTAGGATTGAAGAGTGCTTAAACAAAGCTGAATTGTTCATATGTATAGGAACAAGTAATCAAGTTTATCCTGCAGCAGGGTTTGTTTCTTTGGTAAAAGATAGAGGAGTTCCATGTATTGAGCTTAACTATGAAAGAACTAACTTAAGTGACTATTATGATAAAACAGTCCTAGGAAAAGCTGGTGATATTGTACCTGACTTTATAGTATCAGAGCTTGGAGTTCATCTTGACTAAAGAAGTATCAAAAACTGTTACAACTAATCAAAACGGTATTCATGATGACCTAAAGTTAATAGTCTCAAAGCAGTCTTTGATATATCAAAGGCCGATTGCAGATTTTTCAATAGAAATTTTTAATGACATTCAGGAAATAACGAAAGGGAAGAAGATCATTTTTGATTTTGGCTGTGGTGTAGGGGAAAGTACATATAAGCTTGCACTTAGAAACCCAGAATACTTTGTCGTAGGCATAGATAAGTCAATATCTAGACTTGATCGAAAAAATCGTTTTAAACAGGAAATAGTTGAGAATATGCTCTTAGTTAGAGGAGAGTTATTAGATCTCATTTATCTCATTTATAAAGCTTATAAGTCACAAGACATGCAAATCCATGTCTTATATTTTTTCTATCCAAATCCTTGGCCTAAAAAAATACATGTAAAAAGAAGGTTTCACGGAAACCCCATAGCACCTTTTATATATTCTATAGATGTACCAATTATTCTAAGAAGTAATTGGAAGCTTTATTTAGAAGAGTTTTCTTTTGTGTCAGCTCTCTATAAACGGCAATCTCAAAAAATTAAGACTCTTGAGGTGATAGATGCACTAACCCCTTTTGAGCGCAAGTACACAGATAGCGCTCAAGAGGTTTATGAGTTAACGGTCTTATAGTCTTATAAAAATTTGATGGTAAATAAGTTGTTTGAAGCTAAGAACCTCTACCTCATCTTGAATACTTTCAAGCATAGAGTAGATTCTCTTACTCTTTCTAGGGCATTTCTCTAAAGTTGTTTCAAGAAATTCTGTAGCAATTTCATATCGCTTAAGCCCTGTCTCAACTCTTTCCATGGTGAGCTGAATATATTTCTTGGCCATTTCAAACCTAGCATTATCTATATAGTTTTTGTGTCGGTCATAATAATCAACAGCTTTATTAATAGAGTTTTCAGCTTGTGAAACCTTATAACGACTTTGCTTAACTTGTTTTCTACAACTTGCTCCAAATGATGCTTGGGCAAAGCTGAATATCAATATAGTCATAATTAATTTATTCATATCGATGTCCCCACTTTATATTTTTTGGAGGTTACCATTTTCTGTATTCTATTCAATAAAAGTGAAACTATTACATAAAACGGACATGGGACTTTCGTAATATCAGTGGGTTAGTTCTAAAGGCTCATCTCTAAATACTTATAAACATGTTGTAAAATAACGACTAAACTTTAAACTAATAACTAGATTAACTTAGATAATTAGGTGATTAATGAAGGATGTATCCTTAAGGAAGGATTTTTTAAAAGAGTCATACAGAAATATATCTTCAATAAATAAAGATCTAAAATTGCTGATAAAGTCTCCTGAAGATACTCAACTTCTCAATCGGATCTTTAGAGCTGTTCATACGATTAAGGGATCTGCAGGTTCTCTAAACTATCTGAAAATTCAAGAGCTGGCTCATACCTCAGAGAACTTATTAAATGACTTAAGGGAAGGAAATTCAAAGCTATCTGATGAGATTGTAGAAATCCTAACAAGGACTTTCGAAGTTTGCCGAGAACTTATAGAGTCTATTGAAAAAATAAGTGATGAAGGTGATATTGATATTAAATTAGTAAAAAGCGAGATTAACTCATCACGCGTTTTAAATTTAGGCAATATTGTAGGTAAATTTGAGAGGTTTGTTGAAAACATATCTAAATCAAGCGACAAGCATATTAACTTAAAGCTTTCAGGTTTAGAGACAAAGCTTGATGCATTAATATTTGAGGCGTTGAAGGATCCACTTTTGCATATGCTTCGAAACGCTTGCGATCATGGGATCGAGTCTATTAATGAAAGAAAAGAATGTGGTAAAGATATAACAGGTGTTATTTCAATTAATGCTTCGAAAGATAATGAAGAGATCGTTATATGTGTTGAGGATGATGGTAGAGGCTTAGATAGTAATCAAATTAAAGATAAAGCATTAGAGAAGGGTTTAGTGCAAAAAATAGAATTGGAGCAACTGACTGAGAATGAAGTTTATAAGTTAGTTTTTATTCCAGGCTTTTCAACGGCCAAGAAGGTAACTAAAATTTCAGGAAGAGGCGTCGGGATGGACATCGTACTAAGTAATATTTCTAATATTGGTGGCCGCGTAAAAATAGAGAGTGTTTTGGGGCAGGGAACCACAATTGAAGTAAGAATTCATACTGGCAAAATGTGATTTTTTTGCTACTTTGGCAGTATGTCATTAACTTCACATAGAATATTTACTCTTACAGCAAATTGGAAAGACAACGATCCCTATCCGTTGCAGATCTTTGGCGAATCTGCTTCAGGACCAGTTTTAGTTAAATTAGATACAGAAGTATTCACTTTATTTATTGAAAAAGATAAAAATATTTCTTTTTTTGGAGATGTGCACAATATAAAAGAAGTTCCGCTTAAGTCATTTGAAGGGAAATCAGTTAAGGCCGTCTATTTGTCTTCTCAATCTTCTTATTTTAATTTTCGCCGTTATTGCCAAGATAATGGAATTAGAACTTATGAAAGTGATATTTGGCCAGCTGAAAGATATTTGATGGAAAGATTTATCTTTGGTGCAGCTGAAGTTCAAGGTGAGAGTTCTGTTAATGGTAAGGTCACGACTTATATTAATCCTCAAATTAGAAGTACTGGTTATAGGCCTAGTTTAGATATTTTATCTGTTGATATTGAAACTGGCGTTGATGGTACTGTTTATTCAATAGGTGTCGACTATACAGGTAGTAGTCCTTATCAACATGTCTATATGAGGGCAGACCATGATGAAGTTATCTCTGAGGCCGTAACATACTTCTCAAGTGAAGCTTCTATGATTTTAAAGTTTGTTCAAGACCTTCAAAAGTATGATCCGGATGTTATTATAGGTTGGCATGTGATTGGTTTTGATCTTCGATTTTTAGTTAAACGATGTGAAAAACTTCGAATTCCTTTCAAGATTGGAAGGGGCGATACAGATATTTTCTTAGAAGATAAAAAAGGAATAGGAACTCAAGCACGTATCCCAGGACGAATTATTTTAGATGGCCCACCAACATTAAGAAGTGCATTCTTACAATATAAAAACTTTAAACTAGAAACAGTGGCTTCAGAAGTCTTAGGAACAGGTAAGGATATTGCTAGTGATGGTGGTAAAGTTTCTGAGATCGAAAGACGCTTTAAAGAAGATAAGTTGGCTTTGGCCAAGTATAACTTGCTTGACTGTACTTTAGTTACAGAGATCTTTAATAAATTAGACCTTTTTAATTTCTCAATAGATAGAGTCATTAATTCTGGACTTCTTTTTAATAAACTAGGTATATCAACAGCTTCATTTGATCACTATATGCTGCCTTTGTTCCACAGAAAAGGTCTCGTTGCACCGAATGCTTCGGATCTTGAAAGGGAAGATGCATCAGCAGGTGGAATGGTTATTGAGCCTAAAGTTGGTCACCATAAGAACACAGCGGTTTTTGATTTTAAAAGCCTATATCCTTCTATTATTAGGACATTTAAAATTGATCCCTTTTCACGTTTAAATAATGAAACAGATTATGTTCGTCTACCAAATGGATCGAAGTTTTCGCGGACTAAACATCTACTTCCAAATATTATTGAAAATCTTCTTGAGCGCAGAGCAATTGCTAAGCAAGAAAACAACTACTCTTTAAACTTAGCGACTAAAATCTTAATGAATAGTTTTTACGGTGTTATGGGATCGTTACGTTGCCGTTTCTATCACTCGGACCTTCCTAGTGCTATAACGGAAACAGGACATTGGATTCTAAAACAATCAATCGAATTTTTTGAGAACAGAGATTTAGATGTACTGTATGGCGATACTGACTCTTTATTTGTGAAACTTCCCGAGAATAAGGATCCCCATAAATTTTCATTGCAAACAGCATCAGACTTAAATATTTATCTCTCTCAATTAATAAAAGAAGAATTCTCACTTGAATCATTTTTAGAGTTAGAGTTTGAAAAACTCTATAGTGATATTTTCTTTACCACAATGAGAGACTCAAGCTCTGGAGCGAAAAAACGTTATGTTGGCCTTGTAGATGGGAAGCTTGATTTTGTTGGGATGGAGTATGTTCGAAGTGATTGGACAGAACTCGCTAAAAAATTCCAGTACGAATTATTTGAAAATTATTTTATGCAAATCCCAGTTGAAGGCTTCATTAAAAACTTTGTCGAAGAACTTAAGAATGGAAAATATAATGACCTTCTTACTTATACAAAAAGGCTTTCAAAAGATCCCAAAGAATATACAAAAAATGTTCCTCAACATGTTAAGGCTGCACTTCTAGTTAACCACACAGGACCCTATCGCCTAAAAGAAGTAAGTTATATCATGACATTAAAAGGGCCTATTCCTATTCAGAATGAAGTAGGTCATATCGATTATCAACATTATATAGAAAAACAAATAAGACCTATTGCTGATCAGGTACTAAGGTCACTTGGAAAAGATTTTGATAGTCTTGAAGTAGGGGATCAGCTTTCTCTGTTTTAAGTAAAAAAGGCCTTGAGTTTCCTCAAGGCCAGTCGCTTTTATAACTCGTAAATACTGTCTGGTCTATCTGCGGCCTTAAATTCATTTAAAGACTCTTCTAATTGTTCAGTGTCAAACCTTTCATAAGTGTGGTTTTTGCCGTTAGCAAAGTTCTCTTCAGTATGAAGACTCACATCAGTAAGAGGTAGTCTAAAGTCATGCCCTTGAAGGTTTCCATAATTAAGAAGTCTTAATTGAAGGGGACCATAGTAGTACATTGACGTTTCTTGGTAGTAGCACCACTCTGTATCTTGATTAGCATCAAATTCCATTATATTGGTGATTTTTTTACATTTAATATCTATTTTCTGATTCGGATTTTCAGTAAGTCCTAACTCTTTAAGCTTGGCTTCAATCTCTTTAACTTTATTTCTTGCTTCAGCAATTGTTGCATATTCTGCATTTTTATTTCTAATTGAACGAGCAAGTCTTCTTCTCGCTTTTTTAAGGTCTTTTAAAAGATCTTTATGTCTAATCTTTAATCTATATTCACCACGCTCAGTAAGAAAATCAACCCACTTTTCAGTTGGCTCGTATGTTTTTCGTAGATGTGGATCTAGTACATAGTCAACACCGTTAACTGTTACAGCTGGTGCTACATGAAAATCCCAGCCTTTATTACTTGAAAACATTCTTCCAAATAAAGCACCAGCTCCACTTCTGCCCATATCATCAATTTCTCTGTTGAATTTATTTGTATAGTGCATGAATACTTTTTTAGCATAAACATTATTATGTTTATTTAAAGTATAAGACCAGATATTTGCTCTTTTAAAACAGTCTTTGCCTTTCATCTTTCCTTCAAGTCCCTTAACCGTTCGCCAAAATCTTTTTAGCTCTTTTTCTGTGTGATTTGAAGTTTGGTAACCTTCCATTGGACTTATTGGAGCAGCGAAAGCTCCCATCGTTAGTCCAAGCGTCATAATTGAGATTAATTTTTTCATGCCTATTCCCCCGAATTCGGACAGGGCCATAAGACTTTTACTACTTACGGCTGTTCGTTCGTATTTCTTAGTTTCTATTTCTTCTTCTTTGTTCTCTTTCTCTTTCTCGTTGTCTTCTTTGCTCTTCTTTTAAACGTCTTGCTTCAGTCTTAGCATCTTCTTTTTCTTGCTTAATAATTGACTTAAGTTTTTCTTCTACTTGATCAAGTATCTTGTCTAGATTTTTGTTATTACTTTTTGAATTTGAAAGTTTCAGTTTCGCTGACTTATAAAGACTGACTTTTGTTTCTACATCTTTCATAGATACACTTTGTGAAATAGCATAGATCTCTTTCAGCGCATCTTGTCCAAAAACAGAATTCTTAATATTCTTTTCAACTAAAAGCCTAGCTCTATCAGCATAGGATTGTAGTTTTTGACTTCTCTTACTAACAACCTTGTTAATCTTAGATTTTGTATCTCTTGCATCTTGAGATTCATCAGTTAAATCATCTGAAATATTATCAATTTTGCTAACAGCATCTGAAGATGTTTCTTTTAAGTCATATTCTGATTTCCAGATTTTTTTAAAAGCAGCACCAAAAGCTTGTTTTCTGGCCGTCCATACATCATTCATGCGAAATTCATCATTGTGAGCGTATTTTTCACCAGCACGTCTTGCACTATTTAGTTGATGTTTTTTTGGAAGTGTATTCATTCCATGTCCTGGCCCATAATTAAGTAGTCTTAATTGAGGAACACCCCAGTAGTACTGACTAACTTCTTGGATAAAGCACCAAGCACCAGTTTTTTGGTAGTCAAGCTCTTCAATACTATCGATTTTTTGACACACAATATGTGCAGCATAATCAAGATCAGTCTTAACCTTTCTTAAAAGTTTGATTTGGTAGTCTAGTTGATACTTTAAGCTTCTATATGTAGTGCTACTAGATCTCAATCCTTTCATTTCAGTTTTGAAGTATTTTATCCATTTTTCAACTTGAGCTAATTTTTTAGGTTTTTGTGCTTTTAGATCTGCATTTGTAACTTTAAATGCTCTCATCTCAGCTCTAACTTTCCTAAGTTTGTCAGTTTTAGTCTTTAAGCTATCGTAGTAAAACTCACTTGATTTATCTAAGTCAGAAATTGCTTCTTCTAACTTTTGAGCTTTCTCTTTTAATTTAATTCTTTTTTCTACTAGCTTATCAGTTCCAGCTGTTAAAAACTTTTGTTCCCACATCTTTGGGCTTACTGGAGCATGTAGCCAAGGTTGAAAACCTTTATCGAAAACAACATCCTGTCCTTCTATGTTATACATAGGTGCAATATGGAAT
Source organism: uncultured Bacteriovoracaceae bacterium (assembly GCA_964011245.1). Classification (GTDB taxonomy): domain Bacteria; phylum Bdellovibrionota; class Bacteriovoracia; order Bacteriovoracales; family Bacteriovoracaceae; genus CAKZJW01. The sequence continues at coordinate 8,410 of CAXGOD010000040.1, forward strand.
CCCCACTTTGCACTTAACTCTTTATTATATTGATATGAGTAATGAATTAAAATTTTCTTAGCTTCGTATCCATATTTCTTGTTGATGTCATAAGTCCAACTTTGAGCTCTGTTAAAACATTCACTTCCACTTTCGAAGTCTGTTCTCATCATGCTCCAGACATCTTGTCCTTCACTTTCAGTTAGTATAGTTGATTGGTGATTCGCTGTAGGCGAAACCTGTGCTTGAGCGGCAAATGTCGAAAGCAGAGAAATTGCGACAAGAATCTTTTTCATGTTTCATCCTTAGGGTTTTTGTAAGTCAGTTTTGCTGATTTATAACATGAATATCCATTTGAATTAATAAAAATAATGCAGAGTGTAAATTTTTTAAGGTTGTCTAACGTATCGAATATATTATGTTTTTTCATGAATTTGTCATAACAAAAGTTAAGAAATGGCTTAAGCTTGATTGTAAATGAAATTAATACACAGTAGGCCTTACTCGTTTGTCAGAGTATATCCACTTTCATACAGTGTGCTCACTTAGAGAGAAGTGGGAGAAAATTTATGAAAGTTATTCTAGCAGCAATGCCATTGCTTTTAATGGCAAGTTCCGTTTTTGCGAGTAATAAGTCTGCGCGTATCATTTATGATCAAGATAACCGAACTGATATTGTAGATATTCAAAGTGATGCTATCAAAAAAATCTCAAAGGCCGTTGCTGGTCGAGTTCATCGATGGTCATATGACTATGTAGATGAAGATAAAAAAGGAGCTATCTTTTTCTATGAGCCACCAAAACTTTCTGATCCTTGGGGAGCAAATGTTTGTTCAGATGAAAAGTTTGCTGAGCAACCTGTAATTGCTGACTGTTCTGGCTTTTTAGTTGCTGAAGATCTTTTAGTTACTGCAGGTCATTGTGTTGTTTATCCAGGTATTGAAGTTAAAAATAAGGTTACTGATCAGTGCCAAGAGTATCAATGGTTATTTGATTATGAAATTAATGGTGAAGATAATATGGATCTTCAGAAAGTTAACAATCAGAAACTTTATAATTGTAAAAAAGTGATTCACGCAAAACTAGATGATGATCATGACTTTGCTCTAATTCAACTAGATAGAAAAGTAACAGACCGTAACTTTCTTAAAGTTAGAAAATCTGGAAAGATTGAAAAGAATACTCCGTTATATGTTATAGGACATCCTTCAGGTCTTCCTAAAAAGTATGCTCCAGGAGCTAAAGTTTTAAGTACATCTGTAAAAGAATTTTTTTCAACAAACTTAGATACCTTTGGAGGTAACTCAGGTTCTCCCGTTTTTAATGCAAAGACTAATGAAGTTGAAGGAATTCTTGTTCGTGGCAAAACAGATTATGTAGAATCCAAAAAGGCCAGTGAGGCTTGCATGCGAGTAAATAAATGTAATGCTCGAGGAAAGAATTGTAGTGAAAATGATGATGATATTGATGGGGAACAAGTAACCCGTATAAGTATATTAAAAAAATATTTCTAGTTCATAGCGGACCTAAAGTCTTCTTTAGTCCCTTCGAACTAGACAAACAAATAAAACTCTGTTCTAATTATTAATTATCAAAACCATCCAAGGAGTAGGATATGGCCGTAATTTATGGAAAGATCGTTTTTACTATCGGATTGATTGTCACACATTTTTTTTACACATTTTAATAATTTAGTGAACAGCTAATTGATGGTTCATTAAATAAGAAAGGGCACACCATTTGGCGTGCCCGTTTTTTTACTACATGAGATGCTTTTAGTTCAAAGACTCCACTGCTAATTTTGCATTAATTACTTGTCCACTTTGAACTTTATCTCTTAGTGAATCAACATCAATTCCATGATTCACAATGATACTTTTAATTTGTTGGTTACTTAGACTAGGGTTTGCACTTTTTATAAGAGCAGCTAGTCCACTTACAACAGGTGTTGCCATACTTGTTCCCATTGAAGATTTATAAACTTCACTAGTTTGTGAGCATGGTCCATTACAATTAGGAATACCAGTTGAAAGTAGACCGC
>CAXGOD010000041.1:0-10393 GCA_964011245.1 uncultured Bacteriovoracaceae bacterium
CTTTCTTATGACCACAATCCTCTTGAGCAAATCAATGATGCCAATATTCATGAATATCTTGAAGGGAAAGATGCATATAGTTTTCTTCTAGAAATTATATGTGGACTTAAAAGTAAGCTGGTTGGAGAAAATGAAATTGTTGGTCAGTTCAAAGACGCATATAAAGAATATGTAACTCAAGAAGAAAAATGTTCTAAGTTACTACAGATCATTGAGAAGCTTTTCAAAGATGCCAAAGAAGTAAGAACAAAATACTTACTTGGGCTTACTCAGAAGACTTACTCATCAATTGCTAGGAAGCATATTGTATCTAAACATAAAGCAAATTCAGTGCTTATTCTTGGTTCAGGTCACCTAGCAGAAGACCTTATTAATCAATTTAAGAAAAAAACAAATGTCTATATAAGTGCGAGAAATACTGAAAGAGTACAAGATCTTGCCAAGCTTCATGGTCTAACGATAGTTCCTTGGGGTGACACAAGTACATTTTTAGATTTTCCATTTATTGCAAACTCCATAGGCTTCAAGGGCATGCTCATAGATGAAATCTTTTTCAAAGATTGGATACAGAAGCATGAGAGAAAACTTTTTGTTGATTTAGGATCTCCTTCAGCGATACAAACAGAGTTTAGTTACGATCAAGGCGTTATGAAGCTAGATGATGTGTTTGGAGAAGGTGCTATACATGAAACACATAAGAAGAATCAGATTGAAATAGCTAGAACGGCGATGGAAGGGATTGTTACCAAAAGGCAGGAAGTTTTTCGTAAGAAAACAAGCAATAACAATTACACCCCTAACAAAGCAAATCTAGCCTATGTCTAAAAATTACAAAATCGGAACTCGTGGCTCACTACTGGCCGTTACTCAATGTACTTTAATTAAAAATGAAATCACTCAAAGAACTGGTGATGAGTTTGAATTAAATTTAATTCAGACCCAAGGTGATCAACAAACAGAAAAACCATTATGGCAAATGGATGGAAAAGACTTCTTTACTAAAGAGCTTGATACCGCGCTGCTTGCAAATAATGTAGACCTCGTTGTTCACTCATATAAGGATCTAGGAAGTGATAGACCCGAGGGGATTTCACTTGCTTCTATAACAGAAAGAAAATTTGCTCATGATATTCTTTTAATTAAAAAAGAAAATATCTCTAAGATCAAAGAGCTAGATAAGTTTATAGTTGGAACAAGCTCTCCAAGAAGAATCGTTAATGTTGAAAGTTCTCTTAAAGATTTTTTACCAAGTGCAACTGAGAAGTTAGAAGTTAAGTGCGAGATGCTTAGGGGAAATGTTAATACACGAATCCAAAAATTAAGAGATGATAATTACCATGCAATTGTTTTAGCACTTGCCGGTCTAGAAAGGCTTGCAAATAAAGAAGAAAGTAAAAAGGAACTAGCGAGCTTACTTGAAGGTCTCACTTTTATGGTTATGCCTCAAAAGGTATTCCCTTCTTCTGCCTCTCAAGGAGCACTTGCAATTGAATACAATAGTGTTCGTGATAACAAAGACCTTTATAAAACTCTAAGAAGTGTTCACTGCGAAACCACAGAAGAAGAAGTTAAAAGAGAAAGAGCTGCTTTTCAAACTTATGGTGGAGGCTGCCATTTAGCCGTAGGCATACATGTCAAAAAACATAAGGACTTATTTCTACATATTGAAAAGGGCGTTCACAACGACAAGAAAATCCATAAAATGTTTTTAGAAGGCGTGGACTACTCCCCTCTTAAAGAAAAAACATCTTACCTTGTTTTAGGGGAAAAAGACGTTCTTATAAATAAAGAGGAAAATAGAGCCCTTGCTGATAACTCAAAAAATGTATTTGTCACATCTAAGTACTGTATTTCAGCTTTAAAAAATACGACTCCTAACTCAGTTTGGAGTAGCGGCATTATGACGAGCAAAAAAGTTGCTCAAGCAGGTCTGTGGTTAAATGGCTCAGCTGAGGGTCTTGGACATAGCGAGATTCAAAGAATAACTGAATCAAAAGCCGTTCAAATGCTTCTTAATAACTCTCAGTGGGAGGTGCTTTCTCACGATCAAGCAACAAGCCCAGTCGGAGACGTTAAGGCCTGTTATTCAAGATCAATAACAAAAGCAGAGTTTAACACAGACGCTGAAGTACTCTATTGGTCTAGTTTTTTTCAATATGAAACATATACAAATAAATATCCTGAGTTAAAAAATAAATTCCATGCTTGTGGTCTAGGTAAAACTTATGATCAATTTTTAGCAAAAGGGATTCAAGTTTTTCCCTTTTTAGATATGGAAAGCTTTCGCTCAATAACTAAAGAGGTTCAAAAATGAATTCAAATGAATTATTTGAAAAATCACTAAAATATGTCCCAGGAGGCGTTCACTCTCCAGTAAGAAGCTTCAAAGGCCTTCACACAACTCCTCGCTTTATGAAAAGTGCTAAAGGTGCTTTTATTACAGATGAAGAGAATAAAGATTATATTGATTTCTGTATGAGCTTTGGTCCACTTATCCTAGGGCACAGAAACCCACAAGTTGAAGAAGCAGTAAAAGTAGCACTTACTCGCGGTTGGAGTTATGGAGCTTGTGAAAAGTATTCTTTAGAACTTGCTGAATATCTTGTAGATAGAATTGATCATGTAGATCAAATTCGTTTTGTAAACTCTGGAACAGAAGCTGTTATGACAGCAATAAGAATCACGAGAGGTTTTACTGGGAAAAATAAAATTATTAAGTTTAATGGTTGTTACCATGGACATATAGACGCCATGCTCATAAAAGCAGGCTCAGGTTTAGCTGGAACAGCTGAGGCATCTAGTTCAGGCGTCACTCATCATGTTGCTGAGGATACATTAATTTGTGATCTAGGAAATCTTGAGCAAGTAAAAGAAGTTTTTGCTGCTCATAAAGGAGAGATCGCAGGGATCTTTGTTGAACCACTCCCTGCAAATAACGGTCTTATTCCACAAACAAAAGAGTTTCTTCAAGGCCTAAGAGACATTTGTACTGCAAACGATGCTCTCCTAGTTTTTGATGAAGTTATCTCTGGTTTCAGAGTTGGTTTTCAAGGGATGGCAAAAGATGTCAATATCACACCTGATATAGTGACTTATGGAAAAATCATCGGTGGAGGTTTTCCTGTTGGAGCAATTGCTGGGAAAAGAGAAATAATGCATTCTTTAGCCCCTATTGGAAGTGTGTACCAAGCAGGTACTTTAAGTGCCAACCCTGTTGCGATGGTAGCAGGCCTTGTTAACCTTCAACAATTAGACGAAGCTTTTTATAAAAAGCTAGAAACTTATTCAAATAATATGGTTAATATGTTTTCTGAATGGTTAGCTGGCAATGGATATGGTGATTATAGTGTTAAGCAATACAAATCATTATTCTGGTTAGTTCCAACAAAAGCGGATATTGAAAATATTGATCAAATCCCAGCGAATCTTACTGAACGTTTCCTTCCACTTTTTGAGACATTACTTAATAAAGGTATTTATCTTTCTCCTAATGCTTATGAAGTAGGCTTTGGAAGTATCGCCCACGATGAAGCGGTTCAAGAAGAACTTAAAAAGAGATTATGGAGCTAAATAAAACCCATAATTGGTTTTACATCCTCACTAGTTTTTCAGTATTTTTTATCCTAGCTCTAGGAAGCTGGTGGTTATACTTATTCTTCAAACTTGCGAATAAGTTACAAGAGTATGAGTTATCTGCTGTTGAAGGAAACCTCATTACCATGCTTCAATGGGAAGGATTAACATTCTTCATTCTCTTACTAGGTCTGGCCTTTGCTCTATTTTATGTTTTTTTTCAGGATCATAGAAAGACGAAAAATTTACAGGCCTTCTTTTCATCTTTAACTCATGAGCTAAAAACACCTCTTGCCAGTATCAGACTACAGTCACAAGTTTTAAATGATTTGGTTGAGAACTCGAAGATTGATGATTCTGAGAAAAAACAGTTACAAAAATATGCGAATCGCTTGCAAGACGATACGGTCCGCCTTGAAAATGAATTAGATAAACATTTACAACTTTCTCGTATTGAAAGAAATGGTCCATTAAATTTAACTTCAATTGAACTTCTACCCTATCTGCAAAATGAAACGAAAAAGTATTCTGAGCTAACATTTAATATCCACAATACAGCTTCAGATAGCACTATCAATGTAGATGAGTTTGCCCTAAGTATGATTTTAAGAAATCTCATAGAAAATACATTGAGACATACCGACTCAAGGTTTATAGATATACAAATCCATGAAGATAAAGACTTTATAAATCTAGTCTATAAAGACAATGGTCCAAAATTTAAAGGCGAAACTTCCGAACTTGGAAAACTCTTTTATAAATTTAACTCTCCTAAGGGATCTGGTCTTGGACTCTACCTTATAAGCCGCTTAATCCTAAAGATGAATGGTAAATTTAAAATACACAACCAAGATTCATTATCCTTTTCACTTATCTTTAAAAGAGGTGAAAATGAGTAACTTACCGATTCTTATTGTTGAGGATGAACCAAATCTAGGAGACACGCTTCTAGATTACCTTGAGTCTAAGCAGTATAATGCAAAGCTTGCTAAAACAGCAAAAGAGGCACGCGAGATCTTTCTAACCTCTGAGTTTACTCCTTATGTCGTTCTTATGGATATAGGGCTTCCTGACGGGAATGGGCTTGAACTTGGGGCAGAGTTTAGAAATAATAGAAAAGACTTTGTATTACTTTTCTTGTCAGCTCAAAATGATCCAGAAACAAAACTGCAAGGCCTTGAACTTGGAGCAGACGATTATATAACAAAGCCCTTTGATCTTAGAGAGTTAATGCTTAGGCTTGATAGGATTCTAAAGACTAAAGACAGCTTTGAAACAATGAATGACGAAATAAATATTGGATCTCTAAAGATCTGGTTTAAGCGCTATGAGTTAATGAATGGAGAGGGATCAATAATCCCAATTTCTCAAAAAGAATGCGCCATATTAGAACTTCTTTTTAAAAAGAAAGAAGAAGTCCTTAGTCGTGATGAAATAATCTCAAAGGTTTGGGGTGAAAATAGTTTTCCATCCAATAGAACTGTAGATAATTATATTGTAAAACTTAGAAAGTGGTTAGAAACAGATAAAGATCAAAAAGCGACTATCTCCTCTGTTCGAGGAATAGGATACCGTCTTGAGATCAAAGATTAAAAGGAGTCGTCAATGAATGACATTTTTGAAAATAGAATAAGTGCAGATGGAAAAACAAGAGTTCCTGTATGGTTTATGAGACAAGCTGGTCGTTACCATGATCATTATCAAAACCTTAAGAAGTCTCATGATTTTATGACTCTTTGTAAGGATCCAAAGCTGGCATGCGAAGTAACAATGGGACCAATTGATGAGTTCGACTTTGACGCTGCCATTTTATTCTCAGATCTTTTATTTCCACTAGAACAAATGGGGACTGGTCTTGTTTATAACCCAGGTCCAAAACTAGATGTTAAAATTGATACAATGGATGATCTAAGTCGCTTAAAGATGAGTGGCCATGCTCCTGATTACTACAAATTTCAAAAAGATGCTTGTATTGAATTGAAACAAGCTCTTCCAGATTCAAAAACATTATTAGGGTTTGTTGGTGCTCCATTCACACTATATGCTTATGCTGTTGAAGGTGCTCACGCTGGGGCTTTAGTTAGTTCTAAAAAAGGTCTTTATGATGGACGTTTTGAAGCTTTCACTGAAGTTTTATTACCAAACGTTCTGGGTGAAATGTTTATGCAAGCCGAAGGTGGAGCAGATGCTATGTGCATCTTTGATACTGCTGTTGGCGAGTGCACGGTAAAAGACTTCAAGAATATCATTCTTCCAAAGATTAAATGGCTTACAAAAGAATTTAAGAAGAAATATCCTGAAAAGAAAGTAATCTATTATTCAAGAAATACACATATGTCTCATCTTCAAGAAATTCAAGATGATAATATTGATGTTCTTGGTGTTGACTGGAGACATGATATTGGTGAAGTTCTAAATACTTTTGGTAAAGACTATTATATCCAAGGAAACTTTGATCCATGTTGGTTACACCTTACTTGGGACCAATGTGAAGCAAACCTTATAGAGTTCTATCAAAATATTTGCGACAGCAATGCTCCACAAAACAAGTGGATCTGTGGTCTAGGGCATGGAGTTCTTCAACATACTCCAGAGCAGAATGTTAAGAATGCAATTCAATATATTCACGATAATTTTAGATACTAATTTTAGATAAGTGCACGGGACCTGTCCCGTGCTTATGCGCTATGGCCCTTATTATTGAGGGGCTTGTTTATTTGTGGCATGATGGAATATATTCTGCCATTTTCCATTTTCTTTTTTCCAAGTAGATGAACGTTGAGTGATTTTTGACCCGTCTTCATTTTTTGTTTTAAATAGAACCGTTCCTATTTCTAAACCTAGCCCAAAGGCCTCAAAATCAAACGCGTTATAATCATTTTGGTCACTGGTTTCAATCAATGCTTGAATAACTTTTTCTCTACCCCACACTTCGCCGTTTGAGATAACTTCTCTAAATTCCGGGTGCATAAGCTCTTCAAGTTTTTCTCTACTGGCCCGATACTCTTTATTTTCTAATTTTTTTTCTAGTTCTATTAAATTTTCGAAACTCATCTTTTAGCCTTACAAATCAATAAAAAAATCAGCTTTAATCCCGTACTCCATAAGCTCATTCATGCGCTTTGGAACAAGGCCTGTAAACTCTGGGCCATTTTCAGTTCTTTTACCAATATCTTGTAGAAGAATCTTCTCACCTTCCATATTAGACACTTCTGTAATCGAACTTACAATTCTTTGCCCATCTCGGTTTCTATCAAGCTGCACGATGAAGTCAATTGCTTGAGACATCTGTTGGCGAATGGCACGAATAGGAATATCAAAGCCGGAGAACATAAATAAACTCTCCATTCGACTCAAAGTCTCAGCGGGATTATTTGCATGAATGGTACACATAGAACCATCATGGCCAGTATTCATCGCCTGTAAAAGATCAAAAGCCTCTTCCCCTCTAACCTCTCCAATAACAATTCTATCTGGTCTCATTCTCAATGTGTTTTTTAAAAGATCACGAATCTTAAGCGGCTCAGTAATATTTGCGGCTCCTGCTCCTTTAGCAACTAAGCGGACTGAGTTTGGAATGCTAAAGCTTAGCTCTTTAGTATCTTCAATTGTGATAACTCTTTCTGTTGGGGATACCTCTTGCAGTAGTAAGTTCAAGAAAGTTGTTTTACCATTTCCAGTTCCTCCGGCAACGATGACATTCATCTTGGCCATCACAAGTGTTTTTAAAAATAAAACCCACTTATCAGTAAGTCCAAAAATTCCAGGAGATGAATCAAATCTTGAAATTGATTTTAAATACTTTCTAATGGTAATTGCTGGAGAGCTTGTTGTATAGGCCGAGGAAATAATATTAATACGGCTTCCATCTGGCATTGAGCCATCAACAATAGGGTTAGCCGAATTAAAGTTTGTTTTATTAAACTTCGCTACATCTCGACAAAAATTTATAATATGTTCTGGGTGAAGCTTAATATTAAGTCTAATAAGTTCCCCTTCTCTTTCAATATAGACATTATCAACATTGTTAACAATAATCTCAGAGATCCCAGCTTTCTTATTAAGATCGTCAATTAATTTCCAAACTGTATTGGTAAGTTCCATCCTAAACCCTATCGTAAATAAACATATCGTTATCGTTAATACTTGTTCCGTAAGCCAAAAGGTTTGTCATTACCTTTTCCTTTTCTTCTTCTTTTAAAAGCCCAAGTACTTTATAAAAATTTCCATTATGGTCATTGATTGTTTTAATAAGGACTTCTTCATCAACAATCTCAGCAATATTCATTAAAGTTAGAATTAGCCAATCAGCCTTAACTAATTTTTGTGTCCCTAGTTCTAAGATTCTTTTTATCGCAGGTTTCACCACCAAAAGTTGATCATTAATATACTGATGTTCACTATTAAACTTTATCTCACATAACTTTAAGTAAACAGCGAGCATAAATATTCTAGAATGCCCTTCTGGGGCAAAGTCGATTAATTCATTTTCAAATTTTTTAACATCAGCAATACAATTCACAACTAATTCTGTTGGAAAGTTTCCATTAAGAGCCTTGTAAATATACATAGAAGTTAGACGATCTCTAAAGCCATTCCAGCCTAAGGCATTTAACATAGATTCCATATTATCACCTTTCATATACTGGCCAAATAGCGTAGGCACAATTAACTTTAAAAATGGGCTATCATATACCTCGTCAGTAATTCTTGCATAAGAGCTACGATTGTTATGAAAATGGCTTTGCAGAATCCAACCTAATTCCTCAGGAATAGGACATACTGGCATAATTAGATTCATTGTTATTTACCTCGCACTATATTTTATCTATAATTTTATCAATAGAGAAATATTAATTGAGGTCTCATGCCAATTCCTAGTTATAAACAAGTACATATTAAGAGCGAGAAGCGAGAGTTGATCTTTGACCAACTTAACTTCCACCATTTTGGTCAAGTACCTTATATATTCTCTATCTCTCATTTAGAAAACCAAGTTGAAGCACTGAAGAATATTGAAGACTTTGTTGAAGAAAATAGAATCTCTAATTATCCTTACCCAGTTTACGTCATAAGTGACATTCAAAACTATCGAGGTGAGCTTAGCATATTTAATCATCTTAGTAAGTGCCCAAGTTTCTATAAACAAAAAGTAAAACAACTTAATGTGAAAGAAAATAAGATTTTACAAAAGATCTATTTAAAACAAAAGAACATGCAAAACATGAGAGATCTTGAATTTACCCCATACCTTGAAGAGTATGGAAGATCACATAAAAAGCTCTCTCATTTGTACCAAGAAGAACTCTTTTTAACAGACCTACTAACAAAGCTGGAAGATTATTATGACAAAAAAGAAAAGTGATGATGATTTAATTGGCTTTAGAGATTTCCTTGATGGTGATTCTGAAAAGACTTCTTCAAAGATGCCAACAAAGCGTTATAATGATTTTGAGTTAATGACTTTTTTAGAGCAAGATTCAAAACGAATTACTAAGCATATAGAAACTTTTGAAGAGAAAGTTTATATGATTAAGAACTATCCTCAAGATATAAAACTAACAACGGATTTAGAGATTGAAGTTGCGAGCAAAAAAGGTGAAGTCCTAACCTATCTAAATAGGAACGACTCTCCACTTATCATTAATCTTTCAGATTTATTTAATAGATTTTTTAATTCTTAGAGCCCATCATCAATAGAATTGGACCACCAACATGTTTATAGTCTTCTTCCTCTAGAGTATCGTATTCGTAGCCAGATAGATGTTCACTAACAATACCATGTAGATAAGTATCAAAGTTTTCGATTTCAGAGAAGCCAAACACGAATTTAAACTCTTCAAGCTTTTCTGAAACCTTAGAATCGTGAAGTTCTTTGATTTTATATTCTCCACTATCTTTATCAAAGTATTCAGTTAAGAACATTTTAAGCTCAGATATAGATAGTCCCATCTTATTCACATCTTTTTGAGCAAAATGACCTAAACAAAAATTGATAAAGCTTGAGATAATAACTGCTTCAAAATCAATATTATCCACTTCGTAATTTAAGTAGAAACTATCGTTTAACAGTCCTTCTTTTTTCATTTTATGGATTGTTTGGTGAAATTGATTCACAAATGGAACTAATTCAGAGAATAGTTTTACATCTTTTTCCCAAAATTCATAAGTTGGTAGATCATCTATAGCTTTAGCATGCAGTCCAGCTCCGAAAGTCTTTGTCTTTGGTATTTCAGAGAATGAATTATCGATAAAGCTCGACCACCAAGTCCCTAAGAAGTATTCAAACTCATCTTCTTCAAAAGGAGTATCCTTAAGTGCTTTTTTAATCTTCGCCTGCTGAATACTTACTAGTGAAGAACCTATTTTATAAACGTCGAAAAAATCAAATGAATCAAAAAGGGCTTCATCCTTAAATTCTTTAATCGAATGAATATATTGCATCCCAAGTTCAAGCTGAGCTTTTGTATGCTTGCCAATCCTTGTTAATTCAACTCTTCCCCCTCTTAAAGAATCAGTAAGTGTTATTGTTGAATTTATCAGACGGATAAAAGTAAAGTGTAAGAACTGTTGTCTTTTTTCATTAGTAACTTTTGCAAGTTCTGAAGCAATATTTTCCATATTTGAATCAAAGCTAACTAAGGCAGATGAGTGCAAGCTTTGATTCTGGCCAGTTAAGTCAATCGTTCCTGTTATCGCATTCTTTTCATTTATGAACTTCTTTAACTGCCCTTTTCTGGCATACGGAAATAATTTTTCATTGGCCTCAAAGTAATCTACAAATCCATAGTCTCTTAAACGATCTTTCTTAGCGGTATAA
>CAXGOD010000042.1:0-10322 GCA_964011245.1 uncultured Bacteriovoracaceae bacterium
GGGGGAACAGTCTGCTCCATAATTGCTTTTACACAGAATACAGATTCAATCCCATACTGACATCTCTAAAAGATTAGGTTTTACCAACTTCAATATCGTTGAAGAACAAGCTTCATTTGATGGGAGTTTTTCAACTGTTGTAACGACTCCAAATCCAGAGGATCCTCAAGCTCTTAAACAAGCTGTAGATATGTTAAAAGCAAAAAATGCAGATGTAGCATACGGAACAGACCCTGACTGTGACCGCTTAGGAGTAGTAGTTAATCACCGTGGTGATATCCAATACTTGAATGGAAATCAAATTGCTTTTTTAATGCTTGATTATCTATTCTCTCAATTAAAAGAAAAAAACCTACTTCCAAAGAATCCACTTGTTATAAAATCTATTGTTACCAGTGGTCTTCAAAATAATATTGTTGAATATTATGGCGGTACAGTCCTTGATACATTGACAGGATTTAAATGGATGGCCCGTCTTTGGAGAGATATGGAAGAAGCTGGGACAGACTATAACTTTGTTTTTGCAAGTGAAGAGTCTTTTGGCTATATGACTCATAATAAGGCACGAGATAAAGATGCGGTTGGTGCAATTGCTCTTATGAACGAGATTGTTCTTTTCCATAAGCTTCAAGACAAAACACTAATTGATGCTCTAGATGAAATTTACGAAAAACACGGGTTTGCTCAAGAAAGTTTGATTGCTAACACCTATGAGGGCTTAGAAGGAAAAGAGAAAATCGATAAGATTATGTCTTACTTTAGAACAAACTTTAAAGCTCAGATAGCAAGTGAAGAAACTGAGATCTTTAGTGACTATGGGTCTCAAATTGCTTTAAATTTAACTGATAAATCAGAAACTAAAATTCATATGACTAAAAGTAATGTTTTAGGCTTTAAATTTAAGTCTGGAAATCAACTCTATCTTCGTCCTTCAGGAACTGAACCCAAAATTAAATTTTATACAATGGTAAAAGTCTCAGAAGGAACAGTTGCCCAGAGAAAAGAAAAAGCCGCAAAACAGATAAAAGAAATTGAATCTTTTATCCATAATACAATAGACCCACTTTAGGAACAAAATGAGTAAGTCAAAAGATTTAGCAATTGTATTAGTAAGCGGAGGAATGGATTCTCTAACCGTAGCGGCTATGGCGCACGAGCTGTACGAGAACTTAGCTTTCTTACATTTAAATTATGGTCAGAAAACTTCTCAAAAAGAAAAAGAATGTTTTGATAAGATAGCTGACTTTTATAATATCCCTCATACTCATAGAAAAGTGATTGATATGACTTTTCTATCTCAAATTGGTGGAAGTTCATTAACTGACTCAAGGATAGTTGTATCTGACTATGATGGAGACTCTGATGAGATACCTTCAAGTTATGTTCCCTTTAGAAACACCCATATTATTGCCATGGCCGTATCTTGGGCTGAAGTGATTCGTGCTCACAAAATCTATATTGGGGCTAACTACGAAGACTCTCCAGGGTACCCAGATTGTCGCCCAAGTTATTATGAAGCCTATAATAAACTTATTAAAGAAGGGACTAAAGAAGGTAATATTCAGATCGAAACACCTATTATCATGATGAAGAAATCAGAAATTATAAGTGAGGCCCAAAAGCATAAGGCTCCTCTTGCTATGACATGGTCATGTTATGCGAGAGCCGATAAAGCATGTGGAATTTGTGATTCCTGTGCATTACGTTTACGCGGATTTAAAGAATTAGGAATGGAAGACCCTATTCCTTATAAGGAGAAATAAGATGAAATGGATTTTAATTTTATTAGTAGGATTAAGTTTTAGCGTACAAGCAAAAAATGGAAAAAGGTTTGAGGAAAGGAAGGCAAAAGCTCTTGAGCATATTGGCAAAAGAATTAGTGTTCTAGAAACGACAAAAAGCTGTATTAGCTCTGCTTCAGATAAAGCAGCTCTAAAAGCTTGTAGAGCGACTCAAAAAGCTTCAATGCAAGCACTGAAGTCTGAAAGAAAGGCATGGCGAGCAAATAGGAAGAAGAATAGAAAGAACAAAAATAAGTAAATAAGAGGCGGTGTTAAAACCGCCTTTTTTTATGTTTAAATTTTAAGCTCTACCCTTTAGCATACCATCCCAATAAAGAGTTGGAAGAATATACCTTTTTAGTATATACATCGACCATCTCTCTTGCGCTTGATCAAAAGGAAAACTTTCCATAGGGTTTCCATCATAATCAAACTCACAAAGAATTAATCCACCTTTGCTCGTTATAATCGGACAAGAAGTATAGCCATTGTATTTAGCTAATAAAGATTTTTTGGCCATCGCTGCCAATAGGTTTTGAACTAAAACTGGAGCCTCTTTTCTAATCGCTGCCCCTGTTTTAGAAGTTGGTAGACTTGAAGCATCCCCTAGTGAGAAAATATTTTTATATTTTGTATGCTGACAAGTAAACTTGTCCACATCAACCCAACCTTCAGCTCCTGCTAAAGGACTCTCCTTTATAAAGTCCGGTGCACTTTGAGGCGGAACCACATGGAGCATATCAAACTTAACTTCAACAACTTCCTTTGTTCCTACTTTATTGAAGTAAGCTACTTTATTAGGTCCATCAACTTCCACTAATGAATGTTCAAACCTAGGTTTTAATTGTTTTTTCTCCAAAACTTTCTCTAAGGCCAAACGATACTTCTCTACACCAAAGATTCTTGGCCCATGTAAGGCAAATTCAATATTTACCTTGTCCCTTAGACCAGTTCTTCTCAAGTAGTCATCAGCAAGATAAACAATTTTTTGAGGGGCACCTGCACATTTAATCGGTAAAGGAGGATTCATAAAAACAGCATTATCTCCTGCTTTTAAGCTCTTCAGACAATCCCAAGTATATCTGCAATTATCAAAAGTATAATTTGAACAAACTCCATTTTTACCTAGAGTATCCTCAAGTCCTTTTATCTTTTGCCAATCTAATTTAATACCTGGGGCAACAACCAAAAATTCATATTCAAGAACATCACCATTATCTAAAGTGACTTCGTTTTTCTCTGGTTGAAATGTTGAAACCTTTTGCTTGATCCAAGTATGGTCACTTGGAATATAATCTATTTGATTCCTTACCGTATCTTCTTTATCTACAAGACCACCACCGACTAATGTCCACAAGGGTTGATAATAATGTTTCTCATTAGGTTCGATAATTGCCACATCTAAGCTAGGTGAAGCTTTTTTTAACCTTGCAGCAGTAGTAAGACCACCAGTTCCACCACCAACAATAACGACTGTGTGTTTTTTTGCTGTCATCATTTCCCTTATATTTAAAATAGATTATTAATAAAAAAAGATAGCACTAATGCACTGAGTCTCAACTTGATTTAGATCAGATTTAAGAAAATATTTATAATTTTAATTAGTATAATTGAACGAAATCGCCTTCAGTGACTGAGCCACCTGAATTTAGGATTGCGACAGCACCGTCTGGGCCAAAATAATCGATTATCTCTAAGGTTCCCTTTACTTCACCCTTAGATACACCCAATAGTGCACCAGATTCAGGATCAAATATTTCAGTCCCTTCGGTCATAATTCTAAGGACATCTCCGACACTGATTCCCGAACGTCTACCAGCATTCACATATATCTTCGAACCTATGATTTTTGCAACTCTTCCAGTCCAGTCTAACTTCTCACCCATTTTTGCAACTTTTGGAATAAACCTTCTTACTGCAACTTTTACTGAATACCTAAGTAATGATCGTCTATAATCAGTATTGGCCTCTCTCTGAGACAAGAAGAATCTAAATGAACTATCATTTATATTTCCATCCATTTTCTCTGAAAAGATTTCTTTATTGGCATGAACATCAAAAACTCGAATCTCAACTATGGATTCTGCGTAAGACTTTGTCTTTCTAACAAACCCAATCTCATCAGCTTTTTGTCTTACTTTAGCGTGAGTGATTCGGCCAAAGATGACTAGATTCGTTCCGGATAATTTGGCCTTTCTAGATAGTTGAGCTAGTTTTATCCCACCTCCAGCATAGATTTCTTTAGACGTACCAAACATTGTTGAAGCTTCTGGATCAATAATAAAGTCACGAGTTCTTGAAAGCTCTCTTCTAAACTCTTCTGTTGCTGTTATGGCGATATCTTGTTTTCCAAATGGAGACTCATTATAAAAAGGAAGAAGAGCAATCTTCTTTCTAATAGGACTGAAGTTTAATTGTTTAGGATTTCCTCTTTTATACCTTTTTGCATAACCGTTACCACGACGACGAATAGGTTGTGGCGCACAGGAATTTAGAATAAACATAAGAACAATAAAAATTGCTCCTAATCCAATTCTACTTTGACTCATAGTTTCTTACCCTTGAGGTTCGTTGCTTTTTTTAGGCTCTACTTTTACCTTATTAAATTTTACCCCAAGAATATTATCTGTATCAATAAGGTCGAATGAAAGCCCCTTTTTTGCCGATTTCAGGTTAGAAAGAAGAGCTTTCAAGTCAGTTAATTCACCATCCATAAAGATTACTAATTCCGCACGATTGGTTCCAATTGACTCAAGGTTAGCAGATAGTGAATGTTTAATACCACGACTTTGAACTAAAGAAATTAACTCATCTACTTCCCCCATATTTGAAAAGTCATACAAAGAAAGCCTATGAATACTATTTAGAGGAGGGATATTTTTAATCGCACTCTTTAAATTTGTAAATTGCCCAATCGGCATTCTATATACATGATTTGCTAAAACAGTGCTTAGTTTTTCATAGGTTAAATTTCTATATTTTTTATTTTCCGAGTTCAGAACAATTGTATTTAAAATCTTATTACTTTGAAGGTCTAATAAAAATCCTCCACCTGAGAAGGTAAACTCATATTCTTTAAACTTATCATTCTCTCCAGTCTTCTGAATATTAACAACAAATTCTAAATACAGACTATTAACAAAAACCTCTGGAATCTCTTGCATCATTCTTTCATAAGGTAATTTAAAATAGTTCTGCAAACGATTTAGTTTACCTGATTCTAGAATTTCAATATTTGCAATATTAGCTGGTTTATTATCACTAAACCACTTAAGCCAGTGAGAGTTAACAACGCTAGTAAAATCCTTACCCTTCTCAACACCTAAGTCAGTAAAGCTTGTTTTCACTAAGTTGTATTTAATATTTAAAAATAAACTTCCATAATCAGAAGATCTTTTCCCTCGAATATAATTATAGTAAATCTTACTCAATAAGTTTCTATTTACCTTCGCCTCAAGTCTTACATAACGAGAGTGTGGATTTTGCGGACTTCTAGTATATCTTTTAATTACATATGACTGGATAACTCTTTGAAGGTTTCCATACCTAGTTCGATGTTTTAACTTTTTCTGACGAAAACGTCTTTGAAAGGCCTCTTTTTGTTTTGCTGTTTCTTTTCCTGAACCAATCTTATATTTTTCTTTTAAAGAAAGTTCTACAGAAGCAAAAGAGTTTTTGAACTTCTCATCATATTTTTGCCAAAATAAATCTTTATTAAGTCCCATCGTTTCAAGTTCTTTAGAAATAACATCTAAAAAACCTTGATGAATAACCTGTTTTTTAACAAAGCCTAAAGAATCATCATCAGTAGCATTGAAGCGACCTTCTCCTAAAACATATTCTTCAGCTTGAATATTTAATGAAAGTAATAAGCAAAATACAACGAGATACCTGACCATAAAAGTCCTTTTATTCATCTATAATAATGACAATATTTTATTATAAGAATTAGAGAATGGTAACAGTCTTTTTTATTGGGTTAAAACTTCTTCCAATTTCCCATCAACGATAAAGCTAACTGAATTGGTATTTAATACCTCATTAACCTTAGCGGCCATTTGCGGCGTTGGGTTAACAAGATAGTTTTCACCTAAATCCATTTTTGCTCTTCCTTCCTCGGATTCAAAAATCAAATGTGCAGGAACTGTTCCACGATAGCTTAAAAGCACCTGTTTTAACTTTGATAATGAATAATCATGAAGCTCTTCAGGAACAAGCTTAATTCTCACTGCTGATACTCGATCATCTGTTTCATCTTCAATTGGGCGCATTTTATTAACAAAGAAACTTCTTCGCTCTTCAGAGAGTTTTACATATCCTTCAATAACTAGCGGCTCATCCGTCTCTAGAACTTCCCAGTACTCAGCAAAAACTTTTGGAAAAACTAAACATTCAATCTTTCCACTTAAGTCTTCAATCGTTATAAAGGCCATTTTATCGCCTTTTTTAGTGATGATTTGTTTCTTCTCAGAAATTAATCCTGCTATTGTAAGGTTCCTACGACTTGGATCATTTTTTCTGGCATCTTTATTTCTAAAATCAAACTCAGGAGCAGCGACATGTGGAAGCTCTTGAATTTCAGAAATCTCCATAGATACAAGTTCCTTGATGATATCTCCAAACTTCTCAAGTGGATGTCCTGATACATAAACTCCTAAAAGCTTTTGTTCGTATCCAAGTTTTTCTTTATCTTCAAAGTCAGTGACTTCAGTTATATCTAGCATTTCTTCTTTTGTTTCTCCAATATCACCCATCGCCATATCAAAAAGATTGACTTGCCCGTTAGCTTTCTCTTCTTGTTTTTTCTTTGCATAAGCAATAACAGTATCTAAGTTTTCTAATAGAGATTTACGATTCATTTCTTCACAGTCATCAAAAGCCCCAACTTTAATTAGGGAATCTAAAACTCGCGAGTTGATAGCTTTTGTGCTTACTCTTTCACAAAAATCAATAAATCCTGTAAAGGGACCATTTTCTTCTCTTTCAGCAATGATAGCTTCTACAGGAGACTTCCCAACATTTTTAATTGCTCCCATCCCGAAACGGATATTAGAACCAATAACATTAAAGTAATATAAAGATTCATTAACGTCTGGTGGAAG
Source organism: uncultured Bacteriovoracaceae bacterium (assembly GCA_964011245.1). Taxonomy (GTDB): domain Bacteria; phylum Bdellovibrionota; class Bacteriovoracia; order Bacteriovoracales; family Bacteriovoracaceae; genus CAKZJW01. Next base: position 6,884 of record CAXGOD010000042.1, read on the forward strand.
TATTTCGATACCATGAACTCTGGCATCATTAATATACATAGTAATTTTATCTGTATTATTTAGTTCCGTTCCAAGCATGGCCGCAAAAAAACAAGCTGGATAATAAGTCTTTAGATAAGCTGTCTGATAGGCAATAACAGCATAAGCAACTGCATGAGACTTATTAAAACCATAACTGGCAAATTCGGCCATAAGATCAAAAACGTGTTCTGCAATTTTTAAGTCATAGTTACGTTCTTTTGCACCATCTAAAAAGATTTGTCGATGGCGCGCCATCTCTTCAACTTTCTTCTTACCCATTGCTCGACGAAGCATATCCGCTCCCCCCAGAGAGTATCCACCAACGGTACGGGCAATATTCATAACTTGCTCTTGGTAGATAATAATTCCAAGAGTATCTTTTAGAATCCCTTCTAAACTTTTTTCACCTTCAAAGAAATAATCAACTTCTTTTCGACCGAACTTTCTTTCAATGAACTCATCATGCATCCCCATTCCCATAGGACCTGGACGATATAAAGCATTGATGGCGGTAATATCATCTATTGTTCCAGGCTGTAACCTTGAACATAGGTCTTTCATACCACTTGACTCTAGTTGGAAGACACCTGTTGTATCACCACAAGAAATTAAATCATATACTTTTTGATCTTCATCATCGATGAATTCAATATCAAATGTCTCGTCATGATCACGACGAATAAAAGTTTCAGCATTTTTGATAACTGTTAATGTTTTTAACCCTAAAAAGTCGAATTTAACTAGACCAATTTCTTCAGAGAAATCTTTATCAAATTGAACAACTTGCTCTCCTTCACGCCCTTTATATAAAGGACAGTAGGAAACGAGTGGGTCATTGGTAATAATAACCCCTGCAGCGTGAATAGAAGCATGCCTTAACAAACCTTCAAGACGTTTTGAAATCTGAAGTATTCTTCTTATCTTTGGATCTTTCTCTTCAAGCTCTAAAAGTTTTGGCTCCATTTCAAGAGCTTTATTAAGTGTAATTCCTAACTCATCAGGGATGAGCTTTGCTAATGCATCTGTCTCTGCATACGGTAGTCCAAATACTCTTGATACATCACGTATTACCGCCTTCGCTTGTAATTTCCCAAAGGTTATAATTTGTCCAACATTCTCCTGCCCATACTTCTCTGTCACGTATTGAATTACTTCCCCACGTCTAAACTGACAAAAGTCGACATCAAAATCGGGCATAGAAATACGTTCAAGATTGATAAAACGCTCAAAGAGCAAATTATATGGGATAGGATTTATATTTGTAATCTTTAGAGAATAGGCAACAAGAGAACCTGCACCTGAGCCTCGTCCAGGACCTACTGGAATATCATGATCCTTAGACCATTTAATAAAGTCCGATACGATTAGGAAGTACCCCGGAAACCCCATTGTTAGGATTGTATCAATCTCAACTTGAAGCCTATCGTAGTACACTTGTTTTAGTTCTGATTCCCAGTTTTCTTGGGCCACAATTTTTCTAAAATGCGGGCCTTTGAACCTCTCTTCTAATCCCTCTAAAGACATTCTTCTGAAGTAGTCTTCAGTATTTTCTCCAGATTCAATAAAACGATCAAAATCGGGAAGATGATAAACTTGTTTACCATCATCATCTTGCCACGTAATCTCAAGATTACATTTGTCAGCGATCTCTAAGGTGTGATCACATGACTCAGGAAGATCAGAGAATGCATCTCTCATTTCTTCAGATGTTTTAAAATAAAACTCATCAGTTGTAAGTTTCATTCTTTTTTCATCCATGAATGTTTTACCTGTTTGAACACAAAGTAAAACTTCTTGAGCTGAAGAGTCTTCTCGAGTTAAGTAATGACTATCGTTAGTCGCCACAAGTTTAATATCATTTTCTTTAGCGTAATCAATGATTTTATTATAAACCACTTCTTCTTCTAGACCATGTCTTTGAATTTCTAAATAAAAATCATCTTGAAAGACATCTTTTAATTTTTCAATAGCACTTGCTGCTTTATCATCTTGTCCTGTAAAGAAGTTAAAAGCCACTTCTCCCTTTAAACAAGCAGTAGTTGCAATCAACCCTTCTCGATGCTCACGCAAAAGATCAATATCAATCCTAGGCTTATAATAAAAACCTTCAAGGTATGCTTTTGATAAAAGCTTACAAAGGTTTTGGTAACCAACTTGGTTTTTACATAGTAAAACGAGATGGTGAATTTGGTGTTTACCTTCAACCTCATCTTGTGAAGCTAAAGTCTTACTGTTTTTTGGGGCACGACGATCAAAGCGAGAACCAGGTGTAAAATATACTTCTGAACCAAGAATTGGTTTAACCCCAGCTTTAATAGCACGCTTATAGAAATCGATAGCGCCAAACATATTTCCATGATCTGTCATGGCCACAGCTGGCATTTTGCACTCTTTAACTTTCTCAAAAAGATCATCTAGCCTAATGGCACCATCAAGTAAGGAGTACTGCGTGTGAAGATGCAGATGTACAAAACTATCAGGGTGAGATTCACGAATTGGTACTTCCGGATTTATAAACGGATTCTTCATGGATTAAATGCCTCTTAGCGTTATTAGTGTGTGTTGTGTACCTGCAAATTACCATATTTGAAAGCAGATGTGAAAAGCTGTGTGACTCGATAAACATAAGACTTCTAAGGTATTATAAGTTCGTATGCTGCAGCGATACAAAACGAAGAGAGTCTTCTTCTAAATGCGTTCTTTCGTGTAATCTATTTCTAACAAAACCTACATGACCGCCAAGCTCTGGATAAGAAAACTCTAAATAAGAATTATTAATTTCCTCTTGGGTGGGGTAACAGCTTTCACTTAAAAAAGGGTCATTTTTAGCATTGATAATTCTTGTTGGGATTTTAATTCTATGAAGGAATTGTTTTGAACTTGATTTCTCCCAGTAGTCTTCTCCACTTGAAAATCCATGTAATGGGGCTGTAACTAAATCATCAAAATCTAAAAATGTTTTAAGCCTTCTAACATTTATGTTTTTTAATGCCTCGTGATTATGTTTGTTTTTTAAATAGGTAACTTTTTTTCTAAGTGTGGTCATAAAGTGTAGAGAGTAAACACGATTAAAACCCCGGGCCAATTCATATGAGCAACCTCTCAGATCCATTGGAACTGATATTGATACAGCTGCTTTTATACTTGGATATATTCCCTCTGACTCTTCCCCTAAATACTTTAAAATCACATTTGCACCTAAACTAAAGCCGACTAATGAGACTTCATCATATCTTTGCTCTGCTACTATTTTTTTAATTAATAAACGCAGATCATCTGTTTCACCTGAGTGGTACAAACGAGTTGTGTTATTCATGACACCACTACAACTTCTATAATTCATTGCGTAGACATCAAAATTATTTTTATAAAATTCCTGGGCATGACCTTGAATATAATGTACACGGGATGAACCTTC
>CAXGOD010000043.1:0-10318 GCA_964011245.1 uncultured Bacteriovoracaceae bacterium
ATGGTATTCTTTATTGTAACGGTGATCCTGTTAATAATATTGATCCAAGTGGGAACTCAAGCTTTTCAGTTAATTACTCAACAAGAAGTAGAGTAAATGATAACTTAATTACAACAGGTGTAAAAACCGCTACTAGTTTCGCAATAGGGTCAGCTTATAATAATGCCGCTAAGAGCTCACTCGGGTTAGGTGTAGGAGTTGGTGAGCTTGTAAAGAATAATTTTAGAATTGCAGCTCTTGGTTCTGCTGCGGGAAGTGTAGGTGCTACAGCATTAAATATGGGGGTTAAGTCTGTTCTTGTAGGTGTGTCATTTACAATTGGTCAGTCTATTGGGAATGCTCTAGGTGCTGTACTAGATACAGTTGTTGATAATGCGCAAGGTAGTGGGAATGATGTCTTAAGTCGAATTTTAAATGGTACAAATCTGACTGGTACTTTAGATAGTATAGGTTTCGGTTCAGGTTCTCCGAACTTTGAAACTCAAAGTATTGATACTGGTGATATAGGTCTTGGATCAATGGAAACTAACTCAGCTACAACTGGTAATAACTAAGGAAGTATTATGGAAAACGAATTAATTGGAGTTTTCGGTATAATCATATTTTTATTATTATTTATAATGGGAATATTGCTTCCAATAGTTATATTAATGAACAGGAGCTACTCTAAAAGATTAGTTGCCATTATAAATACTTTATCCGAGGAAGCCAAAAATCAGATCGCTGAAGATATCAAAAAAGAGTCAAGCCAATCAATTGTCTACAGACTCTTAGGCGAAAACCTGTTTAAGGAAGAAGATATTTTAAAAAGGATATCTTCTGACAAATATATTAAGAAGTTAGTAAATACTGATGACTTAAATATATGCATTAAACTTAAGAAGAATCTAAGGCTTCTTTTGAAAATACTCACAACTGCTCTTATCCTTTCTGGGATATTAGCAATAGCTTCATCACTATTCTTTTCTTAGTGACGCCGCGTTATGCTCCCTCATTTCTTTTATGATACTCTCAAATAATGGATGCAGCGGCAAAAAGTAAAGAAGCACAGAAGATTACTGTTTATGGGGCAATAGTTAATATTGTTTCAGGGGTTATTAAGGTCATTATTGGGATTCTCTACGGCTCTCATGCCTTGGTAGTAGATGGTATTCACTCATTCTCAGATCTTGTTACGGACGTTTTCGTTCTAATTATAGCTAAGTTTTCACATGAAGAACCAGATGAAGAACATCCTTATGGGCATGGAAGATTTGAGGCCTTAGGTACAGTTGCAATGGGAACTATCCTTATCGGTGTTTCTGGTATTATCGCTTATGAAAATATTGTTAAACTTTTTGTTCAAACTTCATTTGTCATTCCTGCATGGCCAACATTAATTGCTGCTGCCATTTCAATTGGTCTTAAAGAGTGGGCCTATCAATTCCAAATCAAAGTTGGGAAGAAAATTTCTTCACCTCTAATTATAGCAAATGCTTGGCATAGTAGATCAGATGCACTTTCTTCATTAGCAGTTCTAATTGGTCTCATTTTTTCAATGTTTGGGCTTCCATGGCTTGATATCGTTATGGCCATCATCGTTGCTATAATGATTGGTAAGATCGGTTGGGATTTCTTATGGTCTGCAGTTCAAGATCTTGTAGATACTTCATTAGAGCCAGAACTTATGAAATCTGTTAAAGAGAAAATTCTTAGTGTTCATGGTGTTAAGAGCATGCATCATCTGCGCTCTCGTAAGGTTGGAGAAAAAGCGATCTTAGATGTTAATATTGAAGTTTCCCATCATATCACGGCTTCAGAGGCCCATGAGATTGCAACATATGTTTCTGTGGAAGTTGTTAAAGATATTGAAGAGGTTATTGATATAACAGTTCACGTAGATGTTGAAGACGATAGTGAAGAGGGAATGACATTTACCTCAGTAAATAGAAGTCTTCTTCCATTAAGAGATGTAGTTGAAAAAGAAATCTTCTCACGTATAGAAACTCCAGAGGTCCTTCATGTTGATCTTCATTATAATGGGCCAAAGATGATCATCGATTTAATGTTTGATCAAAAGCACAAGGATGCTGTTTTTAATGAAGAATTCAAAAATGAAATTAATTCAAAATGTGAAGATATAGAGTGGTTAGATAGAATCCAAGTTCTTGTAAGACTATAGTATGAAAATTCATAGTAACGTAGATGAGGCATTAGACTTTATTGAAAGTGGGCAAAAGATTTTTGTTCATGGAGCTACAGCAACTCCACACTCATTAATTAAGGGGCTTGTTGATGTTCTCCCTCATTACAAAGACATTGAAATCATGCATCTGCATACTCATGGTAATGCTGAGTATGCCACTGAGAAGTTTAAAGATAATTGCCGTGTAACAAATCTTTTTTGGGTGGAAATATTCGAAAATATATTGATTATGACCGTGTTGATTACCTTCCTTGTTTCCTGTCTGAGATTCCAAAGCTATTAAGTATTGGTGCTAGGAAAGTTAATGTGGCCTTAATTCATGTTTCGCCTCCTGGACCTATGGGATATTGCTCTCTAGGGACAAGTGTTGATGTTACAAATGCCGCGATAGAAGCGGCAGACATTGTAATTGCTCAATTAAATAAGCAAATGCCAAGGGGGCATGGAGATGCATTTATACATAAGTCTAAAATAGATCATGCCGTTGAAGTAGATTGTCCACTTGATGAGCTACCTGTTCCAGAGATATCTGATATTGAAAGAAAAATTGGTGAGAATTGCGCTGAAATAATTGAAGATGGTGCCTGTTTGCAAACCGGAATTGGAGCAATTCCAAATGCTGTACTTGCTTCATTAAAACATCATAGAAGTTTGGGTGTGCATAGTGAAATGTGGTCTGATGGAATGTTAGACTTAATTGAGTGTGGAGCTTTAAATAATTCTAATAAAAAAGTACATCGTGGAAAAACAGTTTCGACTTTTATAATGGGAACAAAAAGAGTTTTTGATTTTATCGATGATAATCCTTCTGTTATTCAAGTTGGTTCTGACTATATAAACAACCCACAGATTATCGCTCGTAACCCAAAGACAGTTGCCATAAACTCTGCTGTTGAATTAGATTTAACAGGCCAAGTATGTGCCGATTCTATCGGACATAAAATTATCTCTGGTGTTGGAGGGCAAATGGATTTTATGCGTGGAGCAGCTTTATCAGCTCGTGGGAAACCTATCATTGCATTGAGCTCTAGAACCAAGTCTGGTAAACCTAAGATCGTACCATTTTTAAAAACTGGAGCTGGAGTTGTTACCACCAGAAATCATATTCATCATGTTGCTACTGAGTATGGGGTTGTAGACCTTTATGGAAAAACTTTAGGGGAGCGCGCTAAAGCACTGATTAGTATTGCTCATCCTGATGATAGAGAGATTCTTTCTAAAAGTTGGGTCGATAATTATTGTATGCTTAAGTAGAAACTTCTATTGGGTAAGAGCGAATAACATAGTTCAAAATATTTGTCTGAGTAATTATCCCCGTAATAACATGATCATCATTTATTATTGGCAGACAATTAATCTTTTCATGCAGCATAATTTTAGAGATATCTTGTATACGAGTAGAATCAAGTGCAGTTAGTACTTCGGTAGTCATAAACTCTAAAATCTTTGTTGATCTTTCTTTGTTGATCATTCGAATAACATCACGATCAGAAACAATTCCAACTAGAGCTTCATTTTCGTCAATAATTGGGAAGTGCCTAAAATTGTATTTTTCCATCTGAGAGATCAAAGTATCCAAGGTATCTGTCGTTGATAGACATGTAACAGGTTTACTCATTAAATCTCGAGCAAGATAGGGTACCTTGAAGTCTTGGTGAAACTTATCAACTTTTTGATATTGGTTGATGGCGGCTTTTTTACGATTTAATTCTTTATTAGCCTGAGCAGCTCCAAGCAGCCCTTCAAAGTCATCATCTTCGTGGTCTTCAAGCCTTTTGGACTTGCTTCCCTTATATAGGTGATGGACTCTGTCATAATGACTTAGATCGGGTAATTTATAAGGTTTAAACTGTCCGTTGTAGGAAACAATAAAGCTCATATATTAATGATAGACCTTTTGGCTAAAAAATCAATAAGTCTAGACTAAATTCATTACATATAATCAGAATAGTCATATATAATTGTTTAATGAAAGAGATCAAAAAAATTGCAAATGGAAAGATATCTAGAAACTTAAAGCTGCTTAAACTCGCAGTTAGCTCTGGGAAGGAGCTAGTGTTTTCAAACGAAGATAATTTAAAAGATAGGCTTAAAGGTGTTTTGTCTAAAGAATCGCATAAGTTAGTTAATGAACTTGGTCTTATGAAAGGGTCTATTATGAAGGTTGGGCAGATGATTTCATTATATTCATCAGACCTTTTGCCTAAAGAGTTAAAAGAAGTTCTTTCTCAGTTAGAAAACAAGAGTTTCTATTTAAGTTGGGATGAAATAAGTAAAAATATTCCAAGCAATGTATTTGAAGAAATTGAGATTAGTGAGAAACCTATTGCTGCTGCTTCCTTAGGTCAGGTCCATAAAGGCATAATAACAGAGACAAATGATGAAGTAGTCTTAAAGATTCAATATAAAGGTGTCCGAAAAGCAATTAATAATGATGTTAAAGTTCTGAAGTTATTCATTAAAATGGCAGACTTTGTTCCAAAGGGAAATAGTATTGACTTTATATTTGATGAAGTAAAACAGATGCTTATTCAAGAAACTGACTATCTTAAAGAAGCAGAGTTTATGCTTAAATATCAAAGCAAAGTTGGTGCAGATAAACGGTTTATAACTCCTAAGGTATATAAAAACTTTTCTAATGATAAGCTTATTGTACAGGACTTCCTGAGTGGAATTTCCTTAAGAGAGCTAGAAGAAACGAGAATCACTCAAGCCCAGAGGGATAAATTAGGGGAAGATTTTTTTGAATTATTTCTTAAAGAAATATTCGAATGGGGACTTATTCAAACAGATCCTAATCCTGGGAACTATTTAATCATAGAAGATGGAGCTGATTATAAATGGGGGCTTCTAGACTTTGGAGCTTGTAAAGAATTAGATGATAGTATTCAAAAGATGTATTATAAACTAATTGCTGCAGTTTTTGAGCAAGACTTTCAACTGTTCCTAAGTCTGCTTTATGAGTATCACTATATTGAAAAAGATAAACCTTTTAATCAGAATCTCTTTAAAGAGTACTTTAATGCACTCTCTGAACCATTTAACAATGAAGATTATAACTGGGGAGACTCTAATATCCCTGACAAAGCACTCAAATTGGCCCCAAAACTTATTAAAGAAATCTCACTTTTTAGACCTCCTCAAGATATAGTCTTCATAGACCGTAAAATTGGAGGTGTCTTTTTCATCTTGAAATTATTGAAGTCTAATTTTAATCCAACCCCATTATTAAAAAAATTAAATATTGAGAAAAGTGAAGGCTAAACTCGATATTTTTTATTTTATTTCCTTTTTGATTCTTTTTTCTTTTTACGCTCTTCTCTCTTTTTCTTTCTCTGTTGTCTCTTTTGTTCTTTTTTAAGCTTTCTTTGTTCTTTTTTAGTAAGAGGTGCAGGAATACGCTTTATTGGCGTTAGCTCAAGAGGAGGTTTTGTAATAGGAGTTAAAGCCGGAGCTTTTGGCTTCACTTTACTAAAGGATCTTCTATAGAACTCCATCATATCGATAAAAGCTACCCCTTCAGCGATTTGAATTTCAGTCTCTTTATAGATTTCGACATGTTCATTTGCACATGCGATGACCTCAAGTCCTGTTTCCAGTTGATTATCAAAGATTCTGCGCTTTGATTTGTTTGAGTTTTGGAATCTTGCCTGTACACCTGCATTACTGGTCATACAGTTATTAATAACAGCAATCTCTTCTTTTCTATCTGTATCTACAAGATCATCTTGAGTTTGTTTATTATCAATTACTAATAGGTAGCGATCAGACTCTCTTTTAGTCGGAGTCGCTTCAGTTTGATCAATTTTTGGGAAGACCACAAACTCTGGCAGTACACCTTGAACTTGAGGACTAATTCCTTTTGGCCCATAGTAAAGAGCTCTAGTACTTCCTCTTGAGATGGTTGGATCTTCTTTCGTTGGACCAACTCCTTGCATACTTCCTTTACCAAATGATCTTTCTCCTACGATAAAAGACTTTCTATAGTCTTTTAAATACATGGAAGTGGCTTCACTAGCAGAAGCAGAACGACCATTAATTAGTGTAACAGTATGCATATCACCAAAGATATTATTAGTTCTTCTCGCTTTTTCTTCAATTAGCTCTGGATCTTCCTGATCAAGGTACTTTACAGCCCATGTACGAGATCCATCTTCAAGATACAACTCAGAAATACACTTCATTTGTGTTACAAGACCACCACCATTGTTTCTAAGGTCTAGAACTAGGCCTTCGATATTATCTTCTTTGATCATTTTTATTCCAGCTTCAGTTATTCGTTTGCAAGCTGTTTGATCAGTAAAAGTTCTAAGCTTAATATATCCATATTTTATACTATTACGAGTAAGAACAGATGTTTGAACCTGTGAAACTTCATAGAAGTCTTTAATAAGTTCAATCTGAATATTTTTGTCACCACGTAAAAGATCAAATGTAATAGTATGAGAATTTGCAATGACCTTATAAACCTCTTCAGCAATCTCTGCTTCATTCGCCTTTAAAATTACGTCTCCAGCCTGCAAACCATATTTATCAGCAGGTGAGTTTTCAATGATTTCATCTAAAATATAATGGTCAGTACCTTTTACTTCCTCTACATGAAAATAGATTCCAATTCCCTTGCGGCTAACATTTGGTTTGGCATCATCCTCTAAATAAGTTGTAGGGTAGATATAGGTATGTGGATCATATGCCAGTGCAAGGTATTCATTGTATAAAGTCCCTGCCATCATTTGATCGTTGGCTTCCGTAACCATCTTTTCAGTAAAACCTTCTAAGATTTTTTCTGGGCTAAAAACAATTACAGATTTTCCTTTAAATGAACTTTCGTGTTTTTGGTATAGAGATTGGAAGTATTCTCTTTTTACATTAAAGAATTCTTTTCTATCAATATCCATGTACTCGATAACATCAAATGGTGCCATCTCAGATTCAGCTTTTTCCGGAGCATAAGTTACTAATAGATTTTGCTTTGGAAACATCATTTCGTAGGTTTTATTTAAAACCGCCATACATCCCATAAATTCTTTTATATTTTTAGTACAAGTTGATTGGTTAACTGTACCAAAGATCATTTTCTCATATTCAATTTGAGTATTTTCCCAGTGGTCATTATAAGTCCATTCAGTTCTATCTTGAGTTGCTACTTGAGCAAAAGTTAGTTGGCTTGTAAGTGCTAGGCCTAGTGAAATGGCAGTAAGGCTTATTGACAGCTTCATCAGGGGGTCTCCTTGTGTATATTTTCAGGGCGAGTGCAAATTATCACAGAAAGAAGCGGTGCGTTATCCTTTTGAATTATTTACATTCTCTAATTTTAGAGCTTGATAAGTCCTCGAAATCATGTCGACCAAGAAAGTGGATATGGACTGAGGATATGGCGTTAAGTGCTTGAATTTGCGATTTTTTGCGGGCTTCATCATCTAATCGGCTAGCTACATAGATTGTGCTTAGGTGACTTAGTAAAGACTCTGCATTTATCCATTTATCCATACCTATAAAAGTATCAAAGCCAACAAGTAGAGATAACTTCTTATCTGGAAATCTAGCACGAAGTTTGGCAATCCATTCATAGGTAGGATTCTTTTCATCTTGCTCAAAGAACTCTGAAAATAGGTAGGTCTCATTTTTAAATGTTGCTAACTTCTTTTGAATATCGCTTAAACCAGTTAGCTTATCTTGGTTTGGTACTAACTCTTTGAAGGGATTGTGATCTGGTATAACGATAATAGGCTTATTTGGCTGCATAAGGTTAATGCAGCTTGAGTGACCTTCGTGCCAGGGATTAAAGCTTCCTCCAAAGAAGATTAGCTCGTCCAATTGATTAATATTTGGCAAATTTTCAATAAAACTTTCTATACTCATAATATTAGATCTATCTTTTTCTTTAATACAATTTCACTCTCAGAAAGAGAGCATTGATATACTAAGATCTCAACACCAGCTTTGTTCGCTTCTTGAAGTAGCTCAGCGTACTTCTTATCAATGTCAGCAGCAGGGGAGAAACGATCTACATCTTCTCTATTAACCACGTAAAGCATAACGGCACGTAGGCCATCTGCTTTAATTTGCATAAGATCTTTAAGATGTTTTTGTCCTCGAGTAGAAACTGAGTCTGGGAAAAGGACCAATCCGTCTTCGCCTTTTAGAGTAACATTCTTAACTTCTACATAGCAGTCAGGGCTTGTTTCATGACCACTTAGAAAAAAGTCAATTCTAGAGTCTAGAACCTTCTTTTCAGGCTTTATCTCAGGATAGCCCAAGAGTTCTGTTATTACTTCATTGTCTAAGGCCTCATGAACAAGCTTGTTGGTCATACCAGTATTAACACAAATCCAAGAGTCTCCATTATGAGTCATCTCAAGTGTGTATTTAAGTTTACGTTTTGGATTATCGTTATGAGTAACAAGGACTTTCCAGTCTGGTGCCCAGCAGGTTTTCATTGAACCAGTATTTGGAACATGGGCATTAACCATATGTCCAGATTCTAGCTCAATATCTGATAAGAAGCGCTTATAGCGGTCGTGAATAGTGCCTGTGAGGGTTGGATATGCAAATTTCATATCCAAATATTAGGTTTTTATTCTACTTCTGAAAAGACATACTGCACATTGTCTTTGCTTGCAATCAAATGATCATTTAGACCTTCATACATGCCAAATAAATACCCGTTAGGGATCTTCTGAGTACTACCAATTACTTTAGAGAACTTTCTAGCATAATAGCAGTCATAAAGGTCTTCAACGATTCCATATGTTTTAGAACGTGCTTCTGAGTGTAGGTAAGTGATACATAAGCTTTCTCTCCCTGTCTCATCAACAGCGGCTATCTCAACTCCGGCGATCTTTCCACTGATGAACTGCTTAGCATAAACAGATTGCATTGTGATGATCATAAAAAGAAGAATTAGAATTGATTTAAACATATTTACTCCGTGTGTGTCTCTCGGGCTATTTATAGAGCTTTAACTACTATCTGGAAAATACATTTGTTATGGTTATCTTATCTAATAATTAGATCGAAACTGAGATGACAAAAAAAAGCCCGGGAGAACCCGGGCCTATTAACTTTCTCAAATTTTAATTGTGGGGGATTATAATTCGATTCCGTTAGCTTCTAAAGCTTTACCATGTAATTCTTGGATAAGAGCTTTAGTTTGTGCACTATTTGTTCCTAGGTTAGCAGATGCTTTTTCAATTACACTTTCTAACTCAGCATTCATTCCTACTTGTGCACTTGATACAGCTGATACGATTTCAGATGGGTTAACACCATATAGTCTTTCAGCGAAGTCAGCGATATCTTCAGCAGATCTCTCTTCTAGAGCAGAGAAGTCTTGAACGTTCTTAGCAACTTTGCTTGCAGCTTCAGTTGATAAAGAAAATTTCTCAGCATATACACCAGTTAGTTTTTCAAGTAGAACAGCTTCTTGGTCAGCAACTTCTGATACTAAGTCTTTTTCCATAAGTGTTCCGTCAGTGTTGTAATACTCCCAGTAACAATCGTCGTACAGGTAGTAACCCCAGTAATCATAAACTGGATAACAGTTATAGTTCCAAGTTGGTTCATAATAAGTTACAGTTCCTGTTCCAGTACAAGACGCTAGACTAGATAATAGCCCTAACATTACCATTAATTTTACAAGTGCTTTTTTCATAAAGAGTTTCCCTTTTTTCTGTTCTCGAAGTTCGTGAACATAATGTTCGTGTTTCGTTTTGTTATTATATTTTTACAAAACCAGACATGATTTGGCAGTTAAATAAGTTTTACAAATGCTTACGCAAAAAAGTGAATTTACAGGAGAAAAGGCCGTTTTCCTGGGGACAAAGTGGCCCTTTTAAAGCTTTTTTAAGTAATTTTTAGTATTTGTAAGAAAAATCGTAGGTAGGTGGTGGCAAAGTGATACTTGTTAAATTTTGACAAAAAAAAGCCTGGGCTTAAACCCCAGGCCTTCTTATATGAATTCGAATTATAAATCGATTCCGTTTGCTTTTAAAGCTTCTCCATGAAGTTCTTGGATAAGTGCTTTAGTTTGAGCATTTGTTGTACCAAGGTTAGCTCCCGCCTTCTCGATAACAGCATCTAGCTCAACGTTGTTTCCAACTTGTGCGTTAGATACAGCAGAGATGATCTCTG
>CAXGOD010000044.1:0-10244 GCA_964011245.1 uncultured Bacteriovoracaceae bacterium
ATATCTCTATCAGCTTAGAGCTTTTAAGGAAGGCTACATGTCTTAACTCTTCAGTTATGACTTCTCTAAGAAGAAGTAGTTTTTCTTCAAATAAGTCTACAGATACTTTATAGCTATAATTGCTAAAAGGTATTTCAGCAACAAAATCGTCTGATATATTCTTACAACCTAAAACAATTTCTACTTCCTTATTCTTGTAATTAGATTCTTTTATCGACTTTAAAGTTTTTCCTAAGTAGTTCTTTGGAAATACATATGTATCAAGATCAACTTTTTCTGATTGACTAGTATCAATAGTTTCAACCTTTGCTTCAAACTTTGTGATCCACTTGATCCAATCAAGATCCTTAGACTTGTCATAAGCTTCAAAAGGAAAAGGGATAACGATTTCATTTCTTATTCCTAGAGCATTTAAAAGATCTATTTGTGAGCCAGTTAAGAAATCAAAGCCCCAAAAGACGAATGTTCTATTTGATTCATAAGTTGGAGGGAGATCCCCCTGCCTTAACCTTTCTGCCAGCAAAAAGTATGAGCGATGCTCATCAATAACATCCATCTGCTCCAGAATTTTATGAAACCATAAAACACCACCTGCAAGCTCCTCATCATAATTTTCTAGGATTGTTTTTAAAATATCTTCATTTAATGTAAAACTTCTAAAGTCTGTGAGTACTTGAAAGCTTCTTTTAAATAACTCATAGGCCGAGCCTTTTCGCTTAATCTTCCAAAGAGAACCAAGCAGTAAGTTTAAATCTGATTTTCCTTGATAATTTGCAAGCTCATCTTCCGAAACAAGTTGAGTTAGCTCATCCTTTAGGAATTTAGCAATGGTTACAGTCTCGATATTATGATGCGTATCAAAAAACTTACTTCGAGCAATATCTGCGTAAACGGGATTGGGTGTAATAATGACAATTTTATCTGTTCCACCAAAAAACTTGGCCATGAATGGGTTCAAATTACTAGAATGGTGAAACAATTGGACGTTAATCATAAATTTTACTAGAACTACTGTGAAGAATTTATTAAAAAGCTACAGTTAAAAGTAACAATTAACGAACGGATTTGCCATGAAAGAAAGTCGTCTTTACAGTTTTTTAGACTCAAAAATTGGATTCTCAATTCACTTTTTAGAGGGTACTAAATTAATAAATGATATTTATGATACTCATAACGTAGGGCCCAATGCGTCAAACTACTATAAAAACACAATTCTAACAGCTCAACATATGCTGAACTTTCTTAAACCTGGCGAAAGCTTAGGTGTCTATATTGATTCAGAAGATCCTTACTTTAGATTCAAGATTGAAATGGGTTACCAAGGTACAATGAGGACTCTACTTCTACCTGAAGAGTTCAGCGAGTTTCCAAGTGAAGTCTCTGGTGTAGCAAGAGTTTCTAAAATTTTTCCAAGTCAAAACCCTTACACTTCAATTGTTAAACTTCAAAATACTAAAGCTGATGGAGTTGTTAACCAAATATTAGAAGAGTCTTATCAAACTAATAGCCAAATCCTAATATCTGAAGAAAAAGATCAAAGTATAATGATCACAAAACTTCCTCCCACAAATGTAAACAAAGAGGGAGATCCTGAAGATGATACCACTTTGGAAGAGTTTGTTAATCAACAAAAAAGTTTTATCAAGGATATTTTCACAAAACACTATGAAGAAACAGACTTAATTGTTAGTCGTTTTGAAAAGATTGGTTTTAATTACCTTGGCAGTAAAGAAGTTATGTTTCACTGTCCATGTTCAAAAAATAGAATGATGACAAACCTTCTAAATCTTCAAAATAATGACCTAGATGAAGTATTCGGGGAAGACAAAAAGATTGAAATTCGTTGTGACTATTGTAATACACTGTATGAAATTACAAAAGACGACCTCAGTAATATTCAATAGTTAGCATTAAAACATCTCATGTTTTTTTAGGTGCTTATAACTTTGTATAGTAGATCTTTCATACTAATTTGTTGCAAATCCATTCTTGCGATAAGTTTGCTCCTACCACCACCAGGAGACTCATGAAAATTACTATTGCCACACTTATGCTTGGGCTTATGTCCAACCATGCACTTGCACATTCTAAAAATGTGTTTGAGGAAAACAATTTAAAACATGTTACACAAAACAGCCCAATGCTTATTAAAAAATTTGCCTCAGGAGTAGCGGCATTAAGTGATGTTAAAGCAATTAAAGGAGGCTGTACTTCCTTTAGAATCAGTAAAACAAAAATGATGACAAACTTTCATTGTTTACCTCTTGTTCATCAACATTTTCAAATTGCAGCAACGAATGGAGTTTTCCTGGGTCCCATGAGTGACTACCTATTTAAGTTTTTGGCATTTAATTATAAGAAAGAACCCGTTGCTACTCAAGTGATTGATGCTTTAGGATATTTACCTGCGTGGTTACCAAAAAACAATAAAGAGATGCCAATCTATATGAATCTTTTTCCAAAGGTTACAGGTTATATCAGCTTCAAAAAAACGATTGATTTTTCTGGTGATTTAGATAAGACAGCACTAAAAATAACAAGCGTTGATGCTGTAAACGAAGACCTAGATTATACGATTTTCACAGTAAATAATCTTACTAAAGACCAACAGATCTTTGAGCTATCGCATAATGATGTAAAGAATAATACCAAACTGGCCATGATTGGACATCCCGTCTCTAAAGGGATGGATGGAATGAAAGTTTTTGAAGCAAGTAATAACTGTGAGATTGTTGATGCAAAGCTTGGGCAGGTATTTAACAGAAAGTATAATTTTGGACATCATTGCGATACAGAAGGCGGAAGTTCGGGCTCACCAGTTTTTAATCGAATGAGTGGAGAAGTAGTGGGGCTACACTGGGCAGGTCTTGGTAAAGAAAATATGAATAAAGCAGTCAAAATGAAATATATTCTAAAAGACATAAAACAAAATTATCCAAAGCTGTATGAAATAATTAAATAAAAAAGGGAGTCATAAGACTTCCTTTTTTTATATTTTATAAGCAATTTCTCTTAATCGATGTATCAGCTCCATATTAGCAGTTTTATGTTCCTCATCATTAAACTTTTCAGATAAGTACTCTAAGGCTTTTTTAGCATGCCTTGGATTAACTTTTTCGGCATTAAACTCTATGTATAAATTTAGGAAATCAACATCTCCTAAAATAGCTGATTTTGTTATATAGTTTTTCTTATATAGAAACTTCTTAGGGTTTATATCGCTATGTGAGTAGAGTAAGGCCAAGGACTCTGCATTACTACCATTTTTGTGGATAGTACTAACAACATCACTATATCCATCAATCCCGCCGATTGCATAAGGATCCATACTAAAAGTATACTCTTTATCATCGAGAACATATTTTTGGTCTAACATAATCTTAATAAACTTAGTTAGCTTCCCTTTACCTTCACGTCTTGCATGTTTTCGAAATGCAACCATTAAAAGATTATTATCAAAAACTCCACCCGCTGTTTTCACAGCATTTGCATCTGCTCCGAATGATAAAAGTAATTTAAATACTTCTAGGTTTTCATACTCTAATGCGATAAACAGAACGGGTTTAATCTTTGTTCCATTTTTTCCTTTATGAATTGTTTTGGGATCTGCTCCATCGGCAAGTAACTCTTTAATTTTTGCAATATTATTCATTTTAATTGCATCTATTAACTCTTGCTCCATAAGAGTATTAAGAACTTTTTGCTCATCGCTAAAGTTTACTTTTGGATCAGTTTTGCCCTGTTCACCAGGACAATTTTGTCCAAAAGCTTGAAAACTAAGTAAAAGCAATAAAGTGACTAATCTCATGACACTCTCCCTAAAATTGTCTAAAACTTATACAAATATGAATAAATTTCAGCTTTCTCTCTCTTATAAGGATATATGTTGCAATGGGGATGCCAGAAGACATAAAAAAAGCCCTGAGAAATCAGGGCTTCATTTTAGACAGTTTGGTTTAAAATATTAAGCAGCCTTGTTTTGTTCATTAAGTTTGCTCAATAATCCGTTTAATTTTTTAATTTCTTCACTTGATCCTTTAAGCCTTTTGGCCAAAAGGCGACAAAGGTTTAATATAAGCATAGAGAATACTTTTGGATTTTTTTGAAAAGTTCCAAAAATAGTATCGTAGCTCATAACAAGAACATCAGTATAAGTACTTGCTACAATATCAGCAGATCTTGTTCTTTCATCTAAGAGAACCATTTCTCCAAAGAGGTCACCCTTCCTTAGTTCAACCAAAGTGACAGGTCCCTTTTTTACAAAGGCCCCACCTGAAAGTATAAGAAAGATCTCATTCCCCTCTTCACCATCTTTAAGAATGAACTCACCTTTTTCTAAAGAAAGAACATTACAGTCTGCAATGAGACTATCAATTTCTTCATCGTAGAGTTCAAAAAAGAGAGGACTACTTTTTATAATATTAATAATACTCATTAGCTCGCCTTCTCATCTTCTTTTTTTAAGTCTTCTAGATCTTCTTTTGAAAGTTTTACATCTAACTTCTCTAAAACTTTTAAAAGCTTTTCAAACACAACCTTTTCAGATTTATCTTCTTGTTTATCTTGAGCAATATGATACCAAAGCATTTGAAGTGAAGTTTCAACTTTCTTAAATACTCTGTAGCGAGTTTCCTTAATTGGATACATTGTATTTAGAACTGTTAGAATAAGTGAGAAGAAAATCCCAGCAATTGATGTTTTCATAGCGTATGTAACATGAAGAACAAATGTCATTAACGTTTCAGCAGACTTATCCAAATCATTAAAATCAATATTTGCGATCTCTGGTAGTGCCATTGCAATACCAATGAAAGTTCCAAAAACACCGAAGACAATAAAAAGTCCAGGAAGGATATCAATCATTCTTGTCACACTATCAATCTTGAAGTGCTTCATAACATTCGTCCAATCTGGATCTTGAGACATAATTCGATGAGTAAGCTCAGTGAAATTTGGTTGCGTTTGATGATGAAAAACACTACTTTCAGCTTGAATATTTGTTATCAGACCTTGTTTACCACTAACATAATCTCTAAGGCTTAGAACTCTCTTACCATCTTCTTCTTCAGTCTTTTCCTCAGGTTTGCCACCAAAACGGACTGATCGATTGGGAAGTTTCTTTCCAACACGTCCTAAAATATCAGAGATATAATGATCCACGTCGCCAACTGGCTTTTCCTCTTCTTTATCTTTTTCAACATTCAACTCGATTTCTCTAGTAAACGATGAATAGTAAGCATTATCATTCTTGCTTGATTTATAGGAAGCAAATCTAAATATTAATCCCACAACTAACATCACTCCCATAAACTCAATGAGATAGTGTGAGAAGAAATTTAAAACCAATTCAATCATATGCCCTCCGACTTATTTTATATCTTTTGCCATTTCTATTAATTTATTTATTGAGTCAACATCATCTTTTAGAGTAAAGCTCAACTCTACTCTTTGAGAAGCATGACAATTGTATGGACCACAAGAGCCCTTACTCGCTATGCCTCTACCATTTTTCTTTATTGGCTTGGTATAACCTTGTCCGATTGCTCTAGTGAAATCCTTTAACAGCTTTTTAAAACCATATTTTCCAATTTTATTTCCAAAAATATAATTTGTTACACTTGCCGCTCGTTGAGCACTTAGGCGCATATTATAAGAATAAGCTCTAGAGTTTTGACTCAAAGGTGCAACATACTTTCCTCCATGAGATGGAGAGGCATGTCCAACAACATTAAAGCCTGCAACTTTGTCCTTGATATCTCTATTTGCAAAAAGAACTTTCGAATAAATTGGAATAACTTTTCTTAGAGTTCTTCTAGCTGCTTTATTTAAATAAGCACTATTTTTCTTAAATCTAAAATTTTTATCCATTAAGAAAACAACATTACCAGTCTTCTTATCAACCATTACGTTTAATTTGGCTTTTTTAAATGCGCTCGCGAGATCACTTGCGATACTCGATCTCAGCTTACCTTTTACATTCGCAACTTTTGTAGCAAAGTCATCTAAAGATTCTTTTAAGTCTTGATTATGTTTTGCTAAACCTTTTTTTTGTTTTTTACAAGAGAGTAGAAGATCAGAGTTTGAATCTATCATTGTTAGTTTGTTTGCAAACTTACCTTCAATTTCTTTAAAGCGTCTTTTCCCTAGATTAAGATCTTTTTGACAGGCCATTAGTCTTTGATTTTGTTGTTGATTTTGCATTTTCACAGAATCAACTTCAGCTTCAACAGAAGCTATCTTTCTAGAGGCTTGTCCCTTAGTTGTTTTTAAATTATTTAATTCTAATACCAATGAGTTATTTGCATCTTGAAGATTTTTGTTATCTGTATTTTGTCCTACAATTTGTTGGCGTAACCCATCAATTTCAGACTGTGCAGAAGCCATCTGTCTAGAAACATCTCCTTTGCTTGCTTCAAGTCCATTCACCTGCGCAAGTAAGGAGTGGTTTTTATTTTGAAGGTTTTTATTATCGGTTACTTGCCCAGCTAATTGTTGTTTCATTCCATCAACTTGTGACGACAATCCTGCTACCTTTTGGTTTAAAGATGAATTACTTTGCTTCATCTGTGCACCTTCAGCAACGAGACGATCGTTATGACCTTGAAGAGTATTATTCATCATCTCAGTAGCTGATAACTGTTGTCTTAGTTGCCCATTTTGATGCTGAAGCTGTTTAGAGACACGCCCCATACTTACAACTTTACCTTCTAACCTTTGATTTGAATGGCTTAATTGTTCATTCATTACTTGAGCATTATTTAATTGACCTTTGTAATTAGATATTTGTCCTCTAGCATTGCCTAAAGAAGCTGTTAAGGTTTGAATATCAATATTTTTATCTGAAAGCGTCTTCTCATAGTATTGAGTTTTGTTTTTTAGACTCTTCATCGTTTTGCTAGTTTGGGCCAAGTTTTTCTGAAGATTGCTATTGTTTACTTTCAGGACTTGGTTTTGTTGTGTTAGTTGACCAATATCTGCAACTTGTTGCTTAGCTTTCACTTCTAAGTTACTAGCTTTTGATTTCCATGATGTATTCTCTTCTTGTAAATTACCAATAAGATCTTCATATTGAACGACTTTGTTATCTAGATTTTGCTTTTTGATTTGCAGATTTTGGTGTTCGTTTCGAACTTTATTCAATTCGTCTGATACATTCTTATGAGCTACGTTAAGCTTGCTCAGTTCAGAACTCGTTTGAGTAAACTCAGCTACTTTTTGAGATAAATCTTTTTCTAATTGATTCTTATTTTGTGTTAACTGTTGGTTCTTTTGATTCAACTGCTGGTTTTGTGATATTTGTTGCTCTTTTTCATCTGATAACTCTGCAACTGTTAAGTTCAGATCTTCAAGAACTTTTGTTTTTTGCCCCTTCCACTTATCAAGTTGTGTGATCCTTTTAGACTGTTCACTAATTATAGTCTCTTGATTTGCAACCTGAGCTCTTGTGTTAGTTAGTTCCTCTTTTCTTTGATTAACTTGTCCTTCTAACTCCCGTACCTTTTGATCGAGTTGCTCCATTTTTGCAATCTTATCATTCAACTTTGTATTTAATTCTCCTTCTAATAATATTTTCTGCTCAAGATGATCATTTAATGAATTAATTTCTACTTTGGCTTTTTCATCTTTTTGAACTATTGTTTTTTCAAGTTCTTCTATTTTAAATTGTCTTTGCTCTTTTTCTTGTGAAATTTTCTCTACAACTTTTTTTGTATCTTGAAGTCTTTGAGTTATTTGTTTTTTTAGTTCAACTTCTTTAGTGAGAATATCATCTGTCTTACTTAGTTCTTCCTCAAGCTCAGAAAGATCAGTAGTCAAAACAATCTTTTCTTTATCTAAGTTTTTAATAATTTCTTGTTTTTCTTCCACAACTTCATTCAGCTTTTCATTCTGAAGTCGAGTTACTTTTACTTTTTCTTGAGCTTTTCCAATTTTTTCATTAACGACAACTAATTGAGTTTCTTTTCTTCTTTGATCTTCAATAAGATCTCTCATTACTTTTTTATTGTCTTGTAACTTAGCAACGAACTGATTCATCTCTTTCATTTTGTCTGAAATAATATCTTCATACTCAGAGATTTCATCCAAAGAATCATTAACTTTAGATATCTTTTTTTCTGTTTGTTTTTTATTCTTTTCAGTAACCTTCCCTTCAAGCTCTTGTTCGTGTTGCTGCTTCTGCACAACTTGTTGCATAGAAGACACACCTGCCTTAATCAAAGCAAATACAAACATTACTAAGAAAATTACTGCTACAGTGGTAAAGAGATCAGAGTATGAGGTCCATACACTTCCATCATCTTTTTTATCATCATCATCATACATTTATGCAAACTCCGCTGAAGAAAACTATTCATAGAACTTGTCGGCAATGTTTGCCTAATGTTTATGATGGAAATAGAAATAATTCATTTAAATGAAAATTATTGATCGAATGGATTAATTATTGCTAACTCCAGACCTTGTTGTTTAGCCCCGCTAAAAATTCTTGTAAGCACATTACTCTGGTCATACATTCCACAGAAGTTTTCTGCTCGAGCCCCACTAGCAAAAACCGTTGAGATTAGTTGACTCTTTTTATTTGTGAAGTATTTTCCTGATTTCTCAAAGCTCTGCCACTGCTTTCCCGATCTAGGAAATTCTACATTTCTAGTTTCTGCAGTGGTAAGAAGCACAAGCATATCATTGTTTTTATCTGCAAGTTTTTGAAAATAAGAAACAATTTTATTCAACTCCAGAAGGTCTGTTTTAAGTTCTTTTATATTTTTACTTTTAAGTCTTTTTAAAAAATTAAAATCTCTTACTAAATAAAGATAGTTTCCACTTTTCCTAGCAAATTGCTCAAACGTCTTTATGGTATTCTGAGAAAAAGTTGAGTAACACTCTCCAGTTAAACAAGATTTATCGTAATATACTCGCGATGATTTATAATCTACTTTTTCGTTTATATGAAATAAACTCGCCTTTTTATTGTCAGTTTTGGCCATCTTCCAAATAGTCGTTCCTTCAAGAAACTTATTGCCAACTTCTGAGCACTGCTTAGCACTGGCCAAAGAATTCCTATATTCCATTTCGCCTTCAAAGACTCCAGCTTTGTACCCCTTACCAATCATATACTTCCAAATTGGTGCTAATTTATAATCCTCACAAGTATTTTGAATATTTTTTTTACCCGTAATTTGACCTAAAAAACTAGCATAACCATTTGGTCTAATATCATATAGATTATAATCCCAGGCCTTACCTATACATAAGAAATCCTCAAAAGAAGTTTTCACATTAGAGGTTTGTTTAGAAAATTTTAGTAATGCTAAATGCTCTTCAGACAGTCCTGCAACTTGTATCCAAATGATTTTTGTTGGGATTTGCCCAAACTGATGTTTTTTTAAGTTTAAGCTTGTTACTTGCGCACAACTACCAATTAATAATATTGAAATAAATAATGAAACTCTTTTTAACATCTACGCCTCAGCCTTTAACTTTTCTGCAATAATCAATTTTAACTTTACTCCGTTACCAATTTGAAACTTCATAATTAAATAAAGACTAAATCCGAAATAAAATAACCACAATTGATTATAATACAAAATGAAAGTAAGAAACATACCCAATAAACTCTTTGCCTGTTGTCTATATGAATACCTTTGCGTTTCTTTGTATTTGTTAAATAAGGCCAATTGTGTCAATTCAATAATCAAGACTGCAATCCCTAGGTGCAATGGGGCTAAGTACCAACCTAGCAAAAATCCGATTATAGGTAGCCTTAATAAAGTTTTAACTTTTTTATTAGTAATAATGTCAATCGTGCTCATGGCACTAATACTTAGAAAACTAAAAGCCACAAGACCTATTGAGGACTTCATTATAAAAATATTGTCGAGGACTTTGTAACCAACGGCTTCAGAGATAAGTCCAAATAAGAAACTACTCAATCCAATATATACAAATACGAAAAACGAATTCGCTGAATTAATTTTTTTCAATTGCCAAATTCCTCTTCCAACCAATACTAAAACTGTCAGGATAAGGGTCAAAAATGTTAAAGTGTTTAAAATACCAATCATGACTTAAACTATAAATTATTGTATATTAATAAGGTATATAAAAAATTGTGAATGTGTTAAATATTTATCTGCGGCGCATCAGTGCCCTGGGAGAAGTTAAATGGATGTTACTACTGCAACTAGAGAAGTAATGTGGCAAATACCAACTAGTTTTAAAATTGCCATGTACGTTCTAATGTTTGT
>CAXGOD010000045.1:0-10199 GCA_964011245.1 uncultured Bacteriovoracaceae bacterium
CCCCATTAGGAGTAATAAACTGAGGAAAAAACACGATAAAAAAAATGGCAACTTTAGGATTCAATACATTCATGACAAATCCACGAAGAAATAAATTCTTATCTTTATTAGATCCTTTTTTAAGGCTTAAAGGATCTTTTCTATGACGAAATGATTGAATTCCCAAGAATGTTAAGTAAATAACTCCAAAATATTTTAAAACATTAAAGGCAGTTTCATTAGTTTTAAAAAGCACTGCAATTCCAAAAATAGCGAGCAATGTATGAATAATATTTCCACTTGCCAGCCCTAATGCCGTTGTAAAGCCGGCTTTTTTACCGTGAGTAAGTCCTTGAGTGATAGAAAAGATAATATCTGGCCCGGGGGCCAGAGTAATTATAAAAGAAGATCCAATAAAGGCGATATAGTTTTCTAACATTTTATATAGTAAATAATGAAATTTGAGGGATAAAAGTTATTAAAATTAATCCAAGTAATAATACAAATAATAAAGGAACAATTGATTTAATAACATTACTTAAATTTTCCTTAAAGATTCCAGAAGCTACAAATAAGTTAATGCCAATTGGAGGCGTTATATATCCAATTTCTAAGTTTACAATCATGATGATACCAAAATGAATTGGGTTTATTCCATAGTGAATTGCCATTGGAGTTAAGATTGGAGCCAATACTAATATGGCACTCATAATATCCATTATACAACCAACAATAAGTAGAAGAATATTTACACCAATTAAAAATGT
The DNA here is from genome assembly GCA_964011245.1 of uncultured Bacteriovoracaceae bacterium. GTDB lineage: Bacteria > Bdellovibrionota > Bacteriovoracia > Bacteriovoracales > Bacteriovoracaceae > CAKZJW01. The sequence goes on from CAXGOD010000045.1 coordinate 747, forward strand.
TATTTTAGAGCTGATCATCTCACTCATAAGAGTAACTAAGTTTTGTGGTATTTCTTCATAAGTCATAAACTTATTGAAACTAACTGCAAAAATTAAAATTAAGAATAACGTCCCTAGCAACCCTGAAGTTTCTTCAAGTAATTTTGGAAGTTGTTTAAGTTTTAATTGTCTATGAATTAAAAACTCAACAACCAAAGCGTAAACAACAGCAATAGCAGCCGACTCAGTTGCAGTAAAGAGTCCAGAGTATATACCACCTAAGATAACGATTGGCATAAGAAGAGCGAAAATTCCTTCTTTTAAAGACTTTAAGAATTCTGATGTACTCCATACACCTTTTGTCCCCGGAGGAGCTCTAAAGAATGCATATACAATCAGTAAACCAATAAGAACTATACTTGGTCCAATTCCAGCCTTGAATAGATCGACAACTGAAACTGAAGCCATAATAGCAAAGATAATCATAGGTATGCTTGGGGGAACAATTATTCCTAAAGTTCCACCAACTGATAACATTCCCATAGAAAGTTTTTTGCCATATCCCGCCTCTAGAAGTGCTGGATATAAAATACTTCCAACAGCAATTAAAGTAACAGGACTTGAGCCACTAATCGCAGCAAAAACGGCACAAGATAAAACAGAGGCAACAGCCAGTCCACCTGGAATAGGTGCGGTAATTGCTTTAGCAACATTAATTAATCTTTGGGCAATTGAACCTTGAGTCATTATTTGACCAGCAAGAACAAAAAGAGGAATGGCCAACAGGATTTCTTTATCTGCAGCATAAAAGATATCGCCGATAACAATGGCAATACCTTCTTCAGAAACAAAGTGATATGAAACTGCAGCTATAGAGCCCATAACAACAAATAGTGGTTGTCCCACTAAAATTAAGGCCACAATTAGTAATATGATATAAAGAGCAAACATTAATGAAGCTCCTTTTTAATTTCTAATTGTTTCGCGGGATTAAATAGAAAGTAAATATTTCTAACGGCCATAGAAGCAAAAGTATATGGAATGATTAATTGTAGAGTCCAAATTGGCACTTTTAGGACAACACTTTTATCTCCAAATTTAATAGATTCACTAACGTACATATAAGAGGCATAGAGAAAGAATAAACAAAATAGTATTGTTATAATATTCTGTACCTTAATAAAGAGCCATTGCTTCTTTCCCCAAAGTGCGTCTGCAACTTCAGGACGGAGATGACCTGCCTTTTCGCTGATCATAACAGCACCTAAAAATCCTCCCCATATCATAAGATAAACAGCTGACTTTTGCGCCCATGGTATACCTTGATTTAAAATCTCCCTTGAGAAAACATCAAAGATTACTAAAAGAGTCATGGCCCCCATAAAAATAGTGGCGATCATTCTTTCTATACTTCCTAATACTTTTATAAATCCAATCATTTATTTTTAAATTCCTTTTTACCTTTTTGAATAATATCAAAAATCTTTTGTGCATCACCACCGATTTTTTTTACTAAACCAGCATGTAAAGGAAGGAGAATGTCTTTAAATTTTTGTTTCTCTGAACTTGAAAGCTCATACACTTTAATTCCTGAGTCTTTTAAAACTGAGACAAGTTCATCACCTAAAGCACGAACAGAAGCACGAGACTCAGGAGCTAAAGTTCTCCCTCTATCCATAAGGATTTTCTTATCAGTATCATTTTTAACTTTTTTCCAAAAACGTGAGCTATATACAATTCCAGCAGGTTGATAAATATGACCTGTTAATGAAAAATGTTTAATGGCCGTGTGCCACTCGGCTGCAAGAGTGAATAAAGGAGTATTATCAAACCCCTTAACAACTCCAGTTTGAAGAGCAGGTAGTGTTTGAGGAACAGAGATAGCTTGCGGGGCAGCTTTTAAAGCCTTCCAAAAAGCAAGGTGAACCTTACTTTCTTGAGATCTCATTTTCTCACCTTTAAGGTCAGCTGGAGTCTTAATTGCTTTATCTTTATGCCCTAGATTTCTCCAACCGTTTTCAGCCCAACTTACTAAAATTAATCCTTTTTTAGCAAATAGTGCCTTAAATGGCTCAAATAAATGATTATCTAAGATATAATCCGCTTCTTCAAAACTTTCAAAAATATAAGGAAGTTCTAAAACATCCATCTCAGGAACGACACTGGCAAGGGCAGCAGAAGTTAGTCCACCACCTTGAACATTTCCACGTCTAATTTTTTGAAGGATTTCTAACTCTCCACCAAGTTGCCCACCAAGATAAGTTTTTATTTTAATTTTACCCTTACTGGCCTTAGAGACTCTATTTTTTATGTCTTCTAAAGTTTGAGCCCAAGGTGTTCCAGCAGGAGCAACTGTCCCAAACTTAACTTTAAGTTTTTTTGCTTGGGCAATGTTTACTGATAATAATAATGTTAATAATAATGATAATTTCATTTTTCTTCCTTAGAACAAGTCATCCATGTTTTCTAACATATTTTTAGCTTTTAGTTTTTCAACAAAATTTTCTGGGAAAAGTTTTTTGTTTTTAACTTTTGCTTTGATAACTTGATTTAATATTTTTTCAAATCCCTTTTTATCTTCTTTCTTTGTCATATAAAGTTGAGCATATAAAACCTTTGTCCCTAAATAATCAGGTGCCATTTTAATTGCTCTTTGGAAGCTCTTTTTAGATTTAGGCATAGATCCACCTGCAAACCCAGGAGCAACAGCATAATAAGCACCCCAGTAGCGAATGGCTGCACCATGGAAGAAATTTGCATTATGTTTTTCAACTGCACTAACTAAAGATTTAATTCTATTTTTATATTTTAGAGTTGTAGCAATTCCTGAGTTTTTGGCCCATTTCCCTAAGTTAGCAGCAGTCCAATACATTGCACCGATTTCCTTTTTCCCTAACTTATCTAAATGATCTTCTACTTTGCCTTCATCTTTCATAGCTTTTGCAAAAGCAGCATTTGTTGCCATTGCTTTTTCACCATAGCTCGTTCCCATTTCCCAGTACTTCTTCTTCATATCAATATCTGTATAATGAGCATCTGCTAAGAAATAATAACCACGAGTAAGACGAGTTAAATATTTATAATTGTCTTTAGTAGCTTTTGATAAAGTTTTGTAAGCTCCAAGCGCTTTCTCTAGGTCTGCTTTTACATGTCTTTTATTCCAATGAGAGATCGCTTTAGACTTTAAAGTCTTTCTTTCTTTTTTCGTTAACGTGATCGTATCATCCGATTTAAACCATCCAGCTGTTCTTGATGCACAACCAGTTAAAACAAAAGACAACACAAGCAATAGACCGACTGGGGCCAATTTCATTGATTTCATAGATAACTCCTCTATATTTTTATAATTTTAATATAAATATTGTGACTCAAAGAGGCTAAAACAGCAAAATTAATTCAATATTTGCATTGCACAAATTGATATACTTTTAACTTAATTTTGTTATGATTCTCTTAAGGTACTTATGACGCAATTGAACTCACATAAATTAATTAACAAATGGTTAATGGATACCATAATTGGTCTAAACTTATGTCCTTTTGCCAAAGCACCTTTTGAAGCTGGTGAAATAAATATACAAGTTTCTACAGCAGCAACAGCAGAAGTTGCATATCAAAGTTTTATAAATGAAATAGAAATTATTGCTAATGGAAAAGCTACTACATCTTTATTAGGTTTTAGTCAGTTAAACTTAGACTTTTTGAGTTTCAATGACTTTATAGGCTCTCTGGAAGAGGCATTAGAAGATAATGATCTCGCAGATGTATTTCAACTTGTATGCTTTCACCCTGAGTTCATATTTGAAGATACCAATAGAGATGATCTTGCAAATTTTGTAAATAGATCTCCTATGCCACTAATACATATTCTTAAAAGAATAGACGTTTCTGTTGCTATGAACTCAACTCAAGCTAGTGAAAATATCAGTTTTTTAAATGAAAAGACTATTAAAGCTTTAAGTATTTCAGAACTTAAAAGATATTTTTGGTATTTATACTAACCAGACGCATCATTATTGCTGAAATGATCAATCTGTGATTAATATAGATAAAACTTTCCAGGATAATTATGCAGTACACAAATGACTTTCTCTTTGAAATGCCAAAGACTGACTTACACCTACATCTAGATGGTTCATTAAGAATTCCAAGTCTAATTGATATGGCAAAGAAAACAAACACCACTCTACCAGCTTTGACAGAAGAAGGTCTTCGCGAAAAAGTTTTCAAGGAATCATACGCAAATCTTGGAGAGTACTTAGAGGGATTTAAATATATATGTGCAGTTCTCAGAAACGAAGAAAATCTTGAAAGAGCAGCATATGAACTAGCGATAGATAATTTAAATGAAAATGTTTATTATATTGAGGTCCGATTTGCTCCACAGCTAATGATGGATACTTCTATTGGTCTAACAATGGATAAAGTCTTATCTGCAGTCAATAAAGGTCTAACAAAAGCACAAAAAGAATTTAATAACTCAGATGCTGTTGTTAAAGAGGGAAAACCTGAGTTCCATTACGGTATTATTTGTTGTGCCATGAGAATGTTTGGTCCACAGGGTTTTAGTCCCTACTATACAAACTTCTTCAATATTATGAAGTATTTCAAACCTATGCACGTTATCTCCTTGGCTGCATTAGAGCTTGCTCGCGCAGCTGTTCGCTTAAGGGACGAGTTGAGTATTCCAATCGTTGGAATAGACCTTGCTGGACAAGAAGAAGGCTATCCTCCTCATCACTTTAAGGAGGCTTATGAATACGCTCATAAGAACTTTATGCATAAGACAGTTCATGCAGGTGAGGCCTATGGAGCTGAAAGTATTTTTCAGGCTGTAACTGACTGTTACGCAGATAGAATTGGTCATGGATACTCTTTATTTATGCCTAATAGAATTGTTGATAAAGAAATAACTGACAAAGAAACATATATTCAAGACCTAGCATCTTTTCTTGCTGACAAAAGAACAGTGATCGAAGTTTGTTTAACAAGCAATATGCAAACAAATCCTGAAATTCAAACATTAAAACAGCATAAATTTAAAGATATGCTTGATCATCGAATGGCCACAACCATCTGTACTGACAATAGACTTGTTTCTAATACTACAGTAACGAATGAATATAGATTAGCGGTAGATAATTTTGAGATCCCACTTAAGCGCTTAAAAGATATTGTTGCTTATGGATTTAAGAAAAGTTTTTTTCCTGGTAACTATGTCGGAAAACGAGATTATGCCAAGACCACTATGCAATATTTTGACAAGGTGGCCTTAAAGCACGGTATTAAATAGAACTATCTTTTATTGTCCCATGTTCTCATATTTTCTTTTTTCTGTTTTTTAACTTGATGTTCTTCATCTTGTGAAGCTACATCTCTTTCTGGTGTGTGATAAGAAGCACATGATGCTGCAAATAAACCAACTATTAATAAAAGCAATACTTTCATACTTTCCTCCTTGATAATAGCTTGTCGGAGCAAAAATGAGGACTATTTAGCTTTTTAGTAAAATACTCAGGTAGGCAAAATTTAGACAAAAAAAGACCCTATGGCATGAGATTACCATAGGGCCACAACACAATTGAGAGAGGCTAAAGGGTCGAGCACTCAATTTGAGCGCCCTTTACGACACCTTCATCTAACGTTCCAGTATAAACTGCTTCTTTAAAATTACTGTGATAAAGAATTGGATCATTTTCAATATTAGTGATTCCACTAGTATTAACCATTTCATCCAATGCTCTAACATTAACAATACCAATGCCAATATTAGACTTTTTCTTCTCTGGTTTTTGTTTAATTGTTAATGAACTTGCACCTAAAACAATCTTTCCATTTCCACCAGTATGTCTTTGAAGTCTAGCTCTGATCTCTGAAGTTGTATCAACTCCACTACCAAACAGACTTCCTTTTCCTAGACTCACATTTATGTTGTAAACGACTTCATAGCCTTCAGGAAATTTAATTTGACCATTCTTATTAATCGTTCCTTGATCTTTATCACTTTCTTTTTTTATATTTAAAGTTATTGTGTGATCCGCCTTAAGTTCAACTTTACTATAGGCCGTTACTTTCTCAAGTATACCTTTGCAGTTTACAGTAATAACTTCATTTTTATCTTCTGCAAAAGCCGTAATTGTTAGCATAGACAAAATAATTAAAAAACCTTTTTTCATATTCATCAATCCCTTGTGTTGTTAGGCTTGTACACCTGTTACTTAATTTTTCTCAATAAGTTTGTAAAAAAGTAACACCCTCTTTAGCTAAAACTGTAAAATACTGAATATTTTGAAACACCATGTTCAATATACGGTTTACATCTGCTTTTAATTCCTTAGAATTAGAACTAGGAGTCATATATGTTTGGATCAGAAATCATAAATTTAGAGATACTTGGGGATACACCTAAGTTTTTGGCCATTGCAATACAGGTTATCACAGCCCTCTTCTTAGGTGGTTTGGTTGGTATGGACCGAGAGGCAAAGCTAAAAGCTGCTGGTTTAAAAACAAATATGCTTATTTGTATTGGAGCAACACTGTATACCACAATATCAATACTAAATACTCAGCATGCTACAGGAATGGTTGATCCAAATCGAGTAGCGGCTCAAATTGTTAGTGGAATTGGTTTTCTTGGAGCTGGGGCAATCATGCAGTCCAGAGGTTCTGTATTTGGACTTACTACCGCAGCTACTATCTGGGTTGTGGCTGCTATTGGTTATACTATTGGAGCTGGTTATATTTTCTCTGCAGCACTATTTACTTTTACAGTTCTACTTGTCTTAAAGCTAATCAATCCTCTAAACAGCTGGTTGGAAAAGGAAAGCGACTATAAATATTTTCATATTGAAATCCTATCTCGTGGATCAACAAAAAAGACTATTAACGAAATTATTTTTTCAGAATCAATAGAATTAGATGAAATATATGAGGAAGAAATAGAAGGACATAAAGTAAGAAGAATTTTACATATCTTTTTAACCGCACACCCCAGAGCAGTTGACAGAATACTTAATGAGATTCGCCAAGCGATTAAAGTAGAAAAAGTTAATCACAGAATAATGGACGCTCCAAAAGAAGAATTAATAGAAGTGTTTGAAGCTGATGATTAAATTTTTCCTTTTAGTGGTGTAAGTGTGTTTGCTTCACCATAATCTTTAGATCGATCTGCTATGAACCAATCTTTGCAGTCTCGACCATAATTATCGAAATTCCAACCTGTTCCACGAACATGAACCCCTATAATTTCTTTTGAATTGGCATCAAAAACTGGAGACCCAGAGTTTACCGAAAAAGTATCTAGGTCATGACGAAAGCTATTTTTAGAAGCTTTTTCATTATTGATAAATCCATTTGGAGTTAGTTTTAAAGGTATACCCAGTGGGTAACCTAGAACAAAGATTTCATTACCCTGAATATATTCATACTTTGTATTAACTTTTAATATAGGTCTATTTACTTTTTTATTTAATTTGATGATTGAAATATCTAACGCTGTTTTGAGCATACTTCTATCAAAGATACGTAATACTTCTTTCTTTATTGTAAAAACATTTTCTTTAGGAATGATGTACTCAACCATGCTTTTTGACGTTCTTTTGTAGTCAAAAACGACATAATAATCATTTATACTCATACCATGTTTATTTGTTTGATCAATACAATGAGCTGCTGTTAAAACTTTATTCTTGCCTATGAGGGCAGCTGAACAATTACTATTATGAGGTTGCATTGAAAAGTTAGCATCACTACAAAACTTAAATGACTCGCTTAACGACTTTCCGATCATTATATAATCGCCACTTGGAAGCTTTTTCATCATTTTTTTTCGAACAAGTGTTGGAGTACTTTTGGTCATTTCTCGAATTATGGGATTTGTAATCTCGAAAAAATCTTGGCGATCATCTGTATCAAAGATACTGGCCATAGCAAGAGTAGGAATAAATAATAAAAACAGTAACTTCATGCTGTGCGTTATATCATATTTCACCGCAACTTGTGTATCAATTAAAGCTAGTAAATAATAATTACACATATTTAAAGAAGTAATTTCAAGGATTTAGTATGAAAAATATATTTATTAGTGGCATAAGCTCCGGCATTGGTAGAGGCCTAGCCGAATATTATGCAAATAAGGGCGTTAAGGTCTATGGAGTTTCAAGGCGCGAACTCCCCTACCAAAATGACCATATCAAGCATGCTAGACTAGACCTCAATGATTACCAACAAACTCCCCATATTATCTCTAAGCTGCTTAAGGATGTTGATTTAGACCTAGCTATATTAAACGCTGGTATACTTGGTTCTATGAGTTCTATGAAAGATGCTAACCTCGAAGAAATGAAAAATGTAATGGAAACAAACCTTTGGTCCCAAAAAGTTCTACTCGATTCATTAATAGAAACAACAACTATTAGTAATATATTTGGAATCTCAAGTGGAGCTGCAATTAACGGTAATGTAGGCTGGTCCGGCTATAGTCTTTCTAAAGCTGCTTTTAATATGCTTATTCAACTTTACGCAAAGGAAAATCCTAGTATTCAGTTTATTGCCTTTGCTCCAGGACTTGTTGATACGGCCATGCAGGATTATTTATGCGGAGAGATTAAAAGTAGTGACTTCCCTTCTGTAAAAAAGCTACATGATGCCAGAGGAACCGATAATATGCCAACTCCAGTTGCCTTTGCTAAAAAGTTTGATGATAACATTGAAAAAGTATGTAGTATGGAAAGTGGCTCTTTTGTTGATGTTCGAAAAATATAAAAAAAAGGGCCTACAAACGTAGACCCATTTTACTTCTTAAAAAATATTTTTATTGTTCAACAGTTACTTGGATTAAATTAGTTTTTGCATCTTTATCGATGTCTAATTGAGTTTCACCATTAGCTAGAGTGTATGTCGATACTCCGCCAGAGATAATAACAAGAGTTCCTGAAATATAAGTTTTAGCACCAACTTCCATAGCTTCTACACCTAAAGATTCAGAAGCTGTAATCTTAACCATTCCCATATCGAAATCAGAGTGATTTACAACATCTGCTTTTATGTCTGCTTGAACATCACCTTTGTACGTTGTAAGAACTTCAACAGAACCCGCAACCTTACCATTTAAACCACCTTCCATATCGTAGTTAATAATAGTGTCGATAGCGTAGTAGATTGTCTCAGTTGTTTTAGGAACAAGAAACATTCTACCACCTGGTATCTCTTTAGATTTTACTTTTCCAGTGTAAACTTCAAACTTATCTGCTTTTTTAACATAAAGCTTATGAGCAAAGGCTCCCCAAAGTGATTGTTTCGGATCATGAATTGACAGTTGAAATGTATTGGCCTGACCTTTTTTAAGCACTAGTGGGTGGAAGGAAACATATCCTGATTTAACATCTACTTTTTGTTTATGTACTTGTTTAAGGTTAATCATAAGAGCTTTAGAAAGTTTATTTCCACTTAGTTGAACAGGTAAATCAAATATCT
>CAXGOD010000046.1:0-10172 GCA_964011245.1 uncultured Bacteriovoracaceae bacterium
TAAAATTGAATTCAAAGTCTCGATGACTAACACAAGCTTAACTGATGCTACATTAAACTTGAGTAGCATCGGATTCTCAGCTTTTGGAGATGAGGACTATAGTCAATATTTCCAAAACCAATATGGAGATGAATACCCTGTTACTGAAGATGATTGTCCTGACTTTAGTGCAGCTGATCCACATATGTTGCTAGCTGGTGAAACATGTACACTAGTCTTTGAGTTTAAGCCCACAATTCCAAGACCATCAGGAATGTCTGCAATACTAAACTTCTCTTATAGTGACACAGACTTTACATACACCAAAGAAATAAAAGTAACTGGCTATAGTCATAGGGCCTTGAAGAATATTTATATTCAAGATGATAATGGATATGATATTGCTGGAGATTTAATATTTAATGAAGTTAGTGAAATTACTGAAGAAGTTGAAATGGAAGATGCTATTACAGAAGCAACCATAACAAATAATGAACTTGATACAATGAATATCTCTAAAATAGAATTTACTGGTATTGATAAAGCTCGCTTTGGATATACAGGTGGATCTTACCCAGGAACAACTGGTACTTGTACAGACACTCTTGAAGCTGGTGATAGTTGTACTATAGACTTAACTGATAACGATCCAGGAACTGATCCTTATGAAACATATTTAGTAGCTTATCTAGATGAACTTTCAACCTCTATAAATGCTACAACATTAGATGAAGATATCATTAAAACTATTATTATTAATAATGAGTCAGCAACAACTGCAACAATCACAACGGCAACACTTATCGGAGCTAATAGTGATCAGTTTAAGATTGGTGAGGATTCATTTAGTGGATCTTATGGTTACTGTGGCGCCACAATTGCACCTAATACAAGTTGCAATATTGATCTTATTTATAAACCAAATCAGGATGACTTTGTTGACGGCACCCCGGGAGTCTCAGCTGGCTTTACAATTGTCTTAAATAATAATGGAGAATCAAATATCATAACGATTCCATTCCATGCCTATTCTCATATTTATATACCAGAGTTTTCCTTTACAGACAGTGATGAGAATCCTATTGAGATTACCCCATATGATTTAAACCCAAGCAATCAAGAACTTACGGCCAACTCACAATCTGTTAGTCAGCTTATCACAGTTAAAAACACAGGAGATCAGGATGATCCAGATCAAATCTACTCTGGGGCGAAGAATATCTCTGTAAGCATTATTGGAGATGATCCAACACAATTTAGTTTTACAGGAGGAACATACCCAGGAACAAGTGGTACATGTGGAACAACTTTAGATGTTGAAGAAGAATGTACACTTGATGTGACATATACGCCAACAACTACTACTACTTTTAATGGTGGCTATGGTCATATAGCCACTATAGAGTTCCAATTAGAGAATACGGAACACACTGATCCTGTAACTCCTATTACTTTTAAAATTCGAGGATATGTCGATATTTAATAAGAGGATAAATGATGCATGCTAAATTAAAATGGATTAAAAATATGCAATTTGAGTGTGACAATAATGGTCAAAAAATAACAATAGATGCTTATAAAGAACATGGTGGCGATGAACAAGGCCCTACCCCAAAGGATCTACTCTTAGATGCTATGATTGGTTGTACTGCGATGGATACAAGGTCTCTTTTAACGAAAATGCGCCAAGATATAACAATCATGGAAGTAGAGATTGATGCAGTCAAAACTAATGAGCACCCTATTCATTTTAAAAGCGCAGTGATCAAGTTTTTACTTCAAGGTGAAGGACAAAATGATAAAATAATCAAAGCTGTAGATAAGTCACTAACTAAGTACTGTGGCGTTAATTTCATGATGAGTAAAACTTGTGACATAACTTATGAAGTATATCTAAATGATGAAAAAGTCCATTCAGCTAAAGCAGTCTTTGAGTCTTAGTCATTAAATGAACTGGCATGTACTGCTAAGACAGAGCATGCAGCCCGTGCCATCATCTTATCTTCACTCGTTCCAAATAAACTATTTCTAAATGAATGGTTTGGACTCCCTAAGATTAATAAATCGTAATTAACTGATTCAGCGATAACTTCCGAAGCAACATCTAATCCTTGAATGATTTTAGCTTCAGTACAGGGAGAACAAGATAACTTCATTCCTTTTAAAGTTTCTAAGCTTTCGGCAACAATCTCTTGAGAAGTATTGCTTGGTAGAAAATGTGCTATTGTAACTGAAGCTTTATTTACCTCTGCTAAATGGTCTGCTGTTTCTAGTGCAATTTTATCATTATCATCATCACTTAAAAGGACAATAATTTTTTGGATATAGCGAATGCCTGCATCTTTAAAGATTGCTAAATTACAATGTAGATGGGATTTAAGCCAACCAATTGGATTATAAATTGTTAAGGAGCCTCTATTTCTTCCACGCCATTCAGTAAGAAGCCAGTCACAATGAACACACTGACTAATTTCAAAAACTGATTTTGCTACATCATGGCTTACAGTAGGGTAAAAGGTTATATGCTCATCCATTGCAAGGGACATAGCATTTACACGTCTTCTTAAGGATTTAATCTCTGCTGGCTCTTCAGAAACATCTTGCAAGGTTGTTTGTTCAGGAACTTCAATCAATGAAGCAACTTCCACATCGCCATGACGAGCGAATGCCACCCCCATTTCAACTAACATATCAGAAGATCGTTCTCGACCAAATAAAGTAACAACGACTTGTGCTTTTCTTTTTGCTTCATAAAAATTAAAATGTCTTGCGGGTAAAGTCGCTTCTTCTATTAAATCAGAACGCTTCCCTTTAATCCCAACTACTCCTTTTCTAGTGGTTTTTCCTTTAGCATATAAAAAATAGAAAAGTAGTCCAGGCACTGCAATAGAACTTATCGCCACAACTGCTAAAAACCCCATTGTATAAAGAAGAGCTAATCCTGATAAGATACCAAGCACCTGTAAAACAGGATACATTGGGGCTTTGTAACCAGGTTTATACCACTGAGGTCGTTTTTCTCTTAAAACAATAACCGCTAAGTTTTCAACCATATAAATCATAATCATAAATGCAGAAGCAAGTTTTGCGATCTTAGCTACATCCATTGAAAGCAGAACTATTGAAACGACAATACCTGATAATATAATACTCATCAGGGGTGTTAAAAATTTTGGGTGAAGCTTCCCTAAAAAACCTGGAAGCAATTTATCTCTACTCATGGCAAATGGAAAACGAGAACCGGCTAAAATACCGGCATTGGAGGTATTAACCATAGTAAGAACTGCCACTAAAGCTATAAAGATACCAATCCACTCTCCGCCAACTTTAACAGCAAGGGTGTGAATAGGTTTTATATCCCCTGCTATTTCAGCAGCAGAAAAAATTCCGGCTAATATAAAGCTCACTGCACAGTATAAAACTGTAACAATCGCCAATGATAAAAGAATTCCCCTTGGAAGATTTCTCTCTGGATCTTTAACCTCTTCAGCAATCGCTGCAACTTTTGTCACACCAGCAAAGGAAACAAAAACTAATGCTGTAGCAGAGGTTAAACCTTCCCAACCATTAGTCATTAATGGATAAAGATTAGCTTGTTCCCATGAAGAAAAAGATATTAGTGCCAATATAATTATACTTACAACAGAAATCCCCAATATAACGGCGAGCATACTGCTCACCTTACCTACACCAAAGACATTTAAAACAACAATAAAGGCCAAAAACACTAAGATGGTTGGCATAATTGGTAAGTTTGAGAATACGATAAAATAAGTTCCTAAACCTATAAGAGCAAAACTTGCTTTAAGTAAAATAGATAACCATAAACCTAGACCAGATACAGTTCCAGCCAAAGGTCCAAATGTTCTTTCGATATAGACATAAGTCCCACCACTAGTTGGCATAGCTGTGGCCAACTCAGCTTTTGACATAGCTGCAGGTAAAATTGTAATTGCTGAAAGTAAAAAAGCTAAAAAGAGTGAAGGTCCAGTGGTTTCAAATCCAATACCAGGCAATACAAATATTCCTGATCCAAGCATGGAGCTAATACTAATAGTAATAACTGAAAATAACCCAAGCCTTCTTTCTAAACTTTGCATACTTCTTTTCTCATTAATTATCTATGTTTATATTTTCGACCTTTATTCTGTCCAATGGCAATTATTTGTCCATTTTTTATAAGATGGTCTAGATCTCTTTCAAGTGTTCTTTTAGTAACATTCTGATGCTCTTGTTGCATTTCAGATATAGTGAATTCACCATGGTTCTCAGCGTATTTAAGAATTTTATCTCTTCTTTGAGTTGGAGATAATTTATGGGCGGAAGCTAATAATTCTCTTCCATCATGTGTTGCTTCAACAGCTGATTCATAAAAACACTTTGCTAAGTACTCAATGATTGATGCTAAAGAGTTCATTTTTTTAACTTGTCTTATTTTAAAATAATATTGATCTCTTGTTCTCATAATCGCTGTTTCACTAGGAACAAAACTAGCTATCTTTTCACCTGACTTTAAAAGCAATAAATGCTGCATAAGGCGAACGGTTCTACCATTTCCATCGACAAAAGGATGAATAGCAACAGCAATAAAGTGAAAAGCAAACGCCCTGATAAATGGATTTCTATCTTTCGTTTCTTCAAGCCATAGCCAAAGTTCATTCATGGCCTCTTCCACAAAGTGAGGCTCAGGTAGTATATCTATAATTTCATTATCTTTTTCAGCATTGGCTATGGAGACACAAATCGTTCTGTATCGACCTAACTGATCTTCTCTAACTAAGCCGGCAGTGACCAATCTCTGAATATCACAGAAATCTCTTTGAGTTACTGCTCGTTTGTCTTTTGCCAGTTCTTCAACAAACATTAAAGCGTCATGATAGTTTTGAATTTCTTTTGCTTCTGTATTTGGACTTGATGAAGCCCGAAGAACTCCATCTACTTTTATCTCATCTAATGAATTTCCTTCAATTTGATTTGAATATGTAATGGCCCTAACCTTAGCCTTTCTCAAAAGATCTAGCTCAAGTGGTGAGCCTAAATGCTCTTCAAAAAAGGGCCTGCACTCTCCTATTTTCATTAGCCAATGAACAATATTATCATCTAGTGAAAGTTCTGTCGGAATCCCTAAAGAATCCAATATTTTGTATTTCATAACTTAATTATCCGACATATATGCGACACCTGCAAGTTTGTTCTATATATATCCGACAAAAAAAGAACTTTTGCGACATATATGCGACATTGATAAATTGGCAGTAAAAATGTCGCATAATAATATAAGTTACTGAAAAGACATATAGTTTACATGAATAAAGAGAATTTTATTAGAATAAGTACATGAAGGTTTTAGTAGTTTTTTTAACATTTATTTTTGCGTCTGGGCCATGGGCTCAAGAAAAATACCGTAGAGAATTACATGATTCCAAATATCAAAAATCTAATTTTCAAGTAACAAATTCAAAGAACAAATTTAGATGTGAAGCTGGTGGAGTAGACTTTAGAACTCCATACTTTAATTATGTTACTTATTATAAAAACTTTGAAAAAATGTATCCTAAGTGTGGGAGTTACACAAAAAAAGGTAGTGTCAGCATTCCAAAAGAAAGATTTGAGGTTAATTCTCTAGCAAAACAGTTATCGGAGAATAAACGTTGCCCAGAGTTTAAAGAAATATCAGAAAGACACCTAAGTTCTCATAAGCTGACGATGAAGCGTTTACACAAAGATAAATTAAGAATGAATAAAATGGTCTCACTTGAAGCTCGAAATTCAGAAGTTCAAGTTGAAGCATCCTACCTTGCTTGGGGTTATATCATGTGCAGTACTAGTCACCATTCAACAGAACTAGTAGATCGCTTAAACTATATTAAAAATATAGAAGAAATAAAATATGAAACTGCCCCCGTGGTAGTTGCCAGTAACGGAGAGACTGTTAAGGACTGTCATAATGTTAATGCAAATGGTGGAACAGAAGGCCTAGATGAATTTTATATAGACATCTCAGGAGCAACAGCAGGGTCAGCTACCATGTCTTATAATACGTTTGCTGTCCCTGATAATGTCATTGTTGAATCTGAGACTGGTGAGACTCTTTTGGAATCAGGTTGTAAAGGAACCAATATAGATGAAGTTAGAACTATTCCTCTAGATAAGACTAAATATAAAAAGATTAAAGTAAAAGTAGATGCTCTTTGTGAAAGTAAAAAAGGATCAACCGCTTGGAATCTGCACTTTAGTTGTGGACCAAGAGATGACAGCCAAATGCCTAAAAAAGAAAGAGAAAGAAGAAGAGATTGTAGAAAAGTTGCGTCTCAAGCCTCTACTCAGTTAAGATTTTATGTAAACAGTATCAACCTTGTTATCCATTCAAATTGGGCAAGAGCGGTTTGTCAGAAAAAGCATTACGGGAAAATTGTCGGAGACTATACAAAATTTAATACTCTTTTATCTACCCAAGGTAATTCAAATTATGCAAGATTAAACCTAGATGTTGATCCGAACTACAAAGAACCACCAAGTAGATTAGAATTGGATGGGATAAAAGATAAGGCCTTTGCCAAAAAAAGTAAGATAAAAAGTTCGATTGATCTGGCCTTGAAAAAAAATAAAATTGGCCCTGTAACGATAGATAACGAAGAACAAACACTTATTGATATTGAGCTTAAAAAGACTTTAGCCGAGATTAAGTCGATGGATCCGAAGACTATGAAAGGATATGTTCCGCCAAAGTTTGATCAAAGCAAAAAAAATATCTATGAGCTATTAGGACAAGATGTACCTGAAGATGAGGCAAGATCATTGACCAATGTTGCTCCTGTTACTAGACATGAAGTAACACCATTTGTTTATGGTTATGATGATTTTATCAAAAGAAAAGCTAAGTATTGCCCAGATGAACCAGAAGTTAATGAAAGTCTTTTAGTTAGGGTAAGCTACGCTTATTGCCAACATGCTTACCCGAGGTTGTTCGGAACTGAAGATGATGACTAATTATTCTTAAAATTTTCTTTTTCAAAGAACAAAACTCTTTGAGAATTGCTTTTATAATTAGTTTTTTCTTCTATTTGATCCCCCTGGAATGGACGGTAAGACTTATTATGTGGGTTTTTAATGCATTCTATTTGGTATTCAACCATTTTTTCAAAAGGTGTTAAAAATTTTTCTGTATCGCAAGTTTCATACCCATAGTCTTTTAAGAGAGCTATTACTTTTAATGTAGACTCTATAGTACTTAAACATAATTCATTTGGTTGTTGTTTGATCTTAAAGCCAGATTTGTCTGCATTATCAAAACTAATTTTCTTTAAATTATGTAAATTAGAACTAAGCTTAAGCATCTTCTTAGCACAAGGCCATGTTGCATCAATAACAAATACAACTATATTTCTATTCTTTTTAAAATCTGGATTATGTTGTGACATATTAATACTGTCTCTTCCGGGATAAAGAATAAAACAATCATTATCTTTATCATCTAGAATTTCATTTATCTTTTTGTTCTTAGTATAATCAATATCAACAATAATCTCAGAGTTTGTAAGCTGCAAATGAGTCAGCCTACCTGATCCATTTTTGATTTTTCTATGCTCCATTGGGTGCATAAGAATGACAAATTTAGTATTTGTTTTTACAGGTGAAGTATACTTGCACATACAAGAAGAATCTGGACGCATACACTTAAAACACTTTGTTCTCATATGTCCACTTTAACAGTCGTAATCAGGAAGGCAAAGCCCCTTTAATGACATATATTAATTTATCTTAATTTTAAGACAAAAATGCCGGAGAATCTGAAAAAAATCATCATCTCCGGCACCGATACCTTTAAAATTGGTTCTTTAAATATATCTTATAAACTTTTCTTCTTTCTTTTCTTTTGTTCGACTTCCATTTTTTTCATAGCTTTTCTAGTTCCAAAAGCTAAGTAGTTCGTTCTATTTCTTGGAAGTTTTCCATTTTTATCTTTGATCAATGTATTAGCATTATTTTCTAATAGAACTGTGATAGCTCCTTTAGAGTTTTCAAATGCTGCGACATGAAGAGCTGTTTCACCTTGAGCATTTTGTGCGTCAATATTAACATTCTTCTTAACTAAAAACTTCATAACTTCTACTTGGTTATTAGCTGCTGCTATATGCATGGCCGTATTCATATCATTATCATAAATACCTAATTCAGCGATTTCAGAAGCAAGTTTTTTAATATCAACCATATTCCCTTCAGCAGCTGCCTTAAGGAGCATTCCTCTATACTTTAAAGTTTTAATATCTGTGATTCTTGATACAGATTCGCCATATTTTGAGAAGTCAGTTATTTGTTGAGTAGTCTTATGAACTCTTCTACAACCTGTTGCATCTTCTTGATAATCCTGTGCTCCACGAACTAAAATTCCTTCAACAGAACCTGTTTTAGCATCAAATACTGCTGAACCAGAGTTACCACCAAAAGTATCTAAGTTTGTTTTGAAATAGTTTTCAGGAGTATTCTCAAGAACCTTTGCTCCACCAGCAACTTTTTGAGGTAGACCGGAAGGATGTCCTATAACTAGAATATCTGTATTTGTCTTAACTTTACCAGTCGTTCTTACTTTGAGTGGTGTTCTTCCTGTTACAACTCTATCTAATCTTATAAGAGCGTAATCCTTTTTAAATGTTGTTGTTGATTCAAGTTTTCCTTCGATCAACTTTTTACATTTATAAACATTCTTAGCTGGTACAAGAATATCTGTTCTTTGTTTTTTTGAACTTTCTTTATAATCAAATACCCAACTAACTTCCTGACAGTCAGCTTGAGTTTGAATACAGTGACCAGCAGTAACAAGAAGGTCAGGTCCTACAAGAAAACCTGAACAAACAACAGCTGATGGTTGATCTGCAAATTTTTCATCTGCACAAAGATTCATTTCTTTTTTAATAGTATAAGGAGGTAACATAATCTTATCACCAACTTTAATAGTTTTGATCGTATTAATCATCCCTGCAGTTGAGTGAGCAAGTTTCTGTTCAGCTTTGCTAGCTTCGTGAGTTTCAATTCTGTTGTCCTCACCATAAACAACCTTAGTAGATTTATCGTTTGCAATTGCGCTTGATACGACAAGTGCACCCAATGCAATTGCCGATGTAGAAAGTAGAGTTCTTTTCATCGAGTTCCCCTTTACGATAATGAGTGCTGCAAACTAACCCATATTTAAATTATATGGTGAATAAAAAGCAATGAATGTAATCTTTTTAGAGTTTAATGTAAGAATTTGGTTAAATTTAGGTCATATTTTTGTGATTTTAGCAGGATACGTATTGACTCCAGCATGTGAGATTGGGAAGATGTCAGCTTAAATCAGTCAAGATAAAGGAATTTTATGACTATTTACGTTAACAGAATACTAAATATGAAACAGATAAAGGTGATTGGATTTGATATGGACCATACCTTAGTTCGTTATCATAGTGATAAGTTTGAAGAGCTGACTTTCAATGTCGCTATAAAAAAACTATTAGAAGATCATAAACTACCAGAAGAAATTCAAAAATTTAAGTTCGACTTTAATAAGGCCATAAGAGGACTAGTTATAGATACTGAAAATGGAAATATTTTAAAAGTTAGTCTCTATAATAAAATAAAAAATGCTTTCCACGGAACTAAAGAACTTAGTTATAGAAATCAAGTACGTGATTATGGAGCTTCAAGTGTCGATTTACGTGACAGTAAATTTATGAGTGTCGACACGACTTTCTCAATTGCTTTAACAATTATCTATTCTCAACTTATTGATCTTAAAGATACAAGACCAGACTTAGATCTTGGTAGTTATGCTGAACTTGCAGTTCAAGTCCTTGACGCTGTTGATATCGCACACAGAGATGGATCTTTAAAAGAAGAAGTAAAAGCAAACCTTGATAAATATATTATTAAAGACGCTGAAGTTGTTCAAGCACTCGAGCGCTTTAAAAAATATGGTAAAAAATTATGGATTATTACAAACTCTGGATACGCCTATACAAAAGCGCTTTTGGACTATGCTATAAATCCATTTTTAAAAGATCATAAACATTGGTCAGAACTTTTTGAGATAACTGTAACTCTATCAGCGAAGCCACGCTTTTTTACTGATAAGCTTCCCTTTTTAAAAGTAGATGAAAAATCAGGAATGCTAGTGAACTTTGATAAGAAGCTAGAACCTGGTATCTATCAAGGTG
>CAXGOD010000047.1:0-10042 GCA_964011245.1 uncultured Bacteriovoracaceae bacterium
GGAGTCATTATCTACGAAGCATATACAATTAAACAAAGATCTAAGAAGGGACATAGAAAGGATCCAGTTTCCTATTACCTTAAGGAGCAAGAGCTTCTTTCAATGTTTAAGGGAATGCGAGTTCTTAAGTATGAAGAACCTCAACATGAGAATAAATATAGAGCAAGTATCATCTTGCAAAAAAAATAAGGTATTACTATGGCGAGATATACATCAACAAAAAGATTTATAGGGTTTCCTTGTACACATAGACAATGGAGAGCAGATTCTCATTGTAAGTTTGTTCATGGCTATAGTAGAGAGTTTTACTTTGAGTTTGCTTGTAATGAATTAACCAAGGAACAATGGGTAATGGACTTTGGTGGTCTAAAAGAAGTAAAGAAGTGGCTAGAGTCAATGTTTGATCACACTTTCTTAGCATCTAAAGATGACCCGTACTTGGAAGAGTTTGTCCGCCTCGATAAGGAAGGGGTCATTCAACTTAGAGTATTGCCTAATGCCGGAATGGAAGGTTCTGCAAAATATGTCTATGATCATGTCAACAAAATGGTTCAGAAGACAACTAACGAAAGAGTTTGGGTTACAAAAGTTGAAGTAAGAGAGAATGAAAAAAACTCTGCTTTTTTCGAACCAAACTAGTCAGTTATTGTCAAAAAAACTTGGAAATAATTCGATCTATGACATAATTAAACTATGTCATTTAAATACTTTATCATTCTTTCAGCTTTTGTTCTTACAAGCTTCAACGTAGCTTTGGCAAAAGAGTATCTTGAGGATGAAAATACCAGTAAATTCTCAGGGCGAATCTCTAGATTAAATCGTGTTGCCAAAATGGCCAGAATCAAAATTGACTTTAATAATGCAAAATATTTAAGATCAAAAGATCGTATTGAGTTTTGGAATGAAACTTATCCAGAAAAAAGATGTATTGCCTATGTTGAAGGTAGAACCAATGAGTATATTTTAGTAAAAGTTCCCATGTATGACCTGTGTATTATAAAGGTTCATGTTGCTGTTGGCACATATATTCACATGTATAGTCCGGACTTAGAAAGTTCTTTAAAGATAGGGAAAGATTTAGTTGGGATTCTCTTGAAGAAAAAATTAGCTCTTGGAGCAAGGCTTAGTCGTTATAAAAAAGAAGTAGATGGATTTGTAGAAAAGATGGATGCTGTAAATAAACGGTATGAAGTTTTAAGACAAAAACTAGAAATTGAATGGCAGAAAGAATTATCCTCTCTAGAAGATGATAAAACGAAACACTATATGGGTTACAAACATACTCAATCACGATTAAACGAATTAGAACATAAACTACAAAAATATAAAGTACACGATCAAAACTTAAGTGAAGATCGTTGGTCGTTAGATCCTAAATTGTACTTCAGAAAATAAAAGGAAATATATATGTTACGTCTAGGATGGATGTTACTTATTGCTTTGCTTGCGTTCGCGTGTAATCAAAGACCAAAACGAAATATCGCGTATTATACAAATATTGGAAGTGAACCCTCAACTCTAAATCCAATTAGTGGCCAGACTGAGGCGGCAACTGGGGCTGTTCTAAAGTATATGTTTGAGTCTTTATTAGATAGAGATATTAATACATATGATTGGAAGCCAGTTCTAGCTACAGAGTATTCAATTTCAAAAGATAAAAAAACTTTTACTTTCAAGCTAAGAAAAGATGTTTTCTGGCATGATGGACACCCCTTTACAGCAGAAGATGTTAAGTTTTCTTTTGATATCATTTTTAAAGATAAATTTAATGCTGCAGGAATTCGATCTTATTATGAAGGAATTAAAGAAGTTAAAATTCTTGATCCACACACTGTTCAATTTATAGCTAAAGACAAGTATTACAAAAACTTTGATACAGCTGCAGGGCTAACAGTTGTTCCAAAGCATTTTTATAATATGGACAAGAAGAAAAGTTTTTTTAATAAAGAGATTGTTGGTTCTGGTCCATATAAACTTCTTTTAAGAAAACGAGGGAATAGAATTGTCCTCGAAAAGAACGAAAAATGGTGGGGCTTTCAACAGCCGGATAACAAGGAATGGAATCACAAAAAAATAGTTATTCGTTTTGTTAAAGATCCAACTGTTCAATTAGAGATGCTAAAGAAGGGGAGTTTAGACTTCATAGGTCTTAGACCAAATATTTATATGAAACAAGCTGTTGGAGATATTTGGGGAAAATCTGTTCATAAAGTCAAAACTCAGAGTAAAGCTCCTAATGGATACACTTTTATTGGATGGAATATGGATGATCCAATTCTAAAGGACAAAAAAGTTAGGCTTGCCTTAAGCCAACTTGTTAACAGAAAGTTAATGATAGAAAAATTCGAATACAATATGTCGAGACGAGCTTTTGGACCAGTATACCCTGATAGCCCTTATGCCTTGAAGGGACAACAACCAATTCTTTATAATTCAAAAGATGCACTTAAAAATTTAAGAGCAGCTGGTTGGAAGGATACTGATGGAGACAATATTTTAGATAAGGTGATTGATGGTAAAAAAAGAAAGTTATCACTTACAATTCTTGAACCTTATGAACCATATGTTAAATACCTCACAATCTTTAAAGAGGATGCTAAAAAAGCCGGTGTGGATATCAATATAAAGCTTATTGAATGGAGTTCATTTGTAAAGCTTCTAGAAGAAAGAAGCTTTCAAGCGGTAAGGTTAGCATGGTCAGCAACTGTTGATTGGGAACCAAAGCAAATTTGGCATAGTCAGTCTATTAAAGGTGGCTCAAACTTTGTTGGTTATAATAATAAGTCCATGGATAAGTTGATCGATAAGGCCAGGCAGACTCACAATATGGATGAGCGTGTGAAAATCTTGAACAAAGTGCAAAAGCAGATAATTGATGACTGTCCATACACTTGGCTTATAACTAGAGCAACAACATTATATGGTCATACAGATAGAATGAGTAAAGAAGTTGATACATATAATTACGGTATTGGAACATCTTATTGGAAATTTAAAAGTCTAATGAGAGAACAATAGAGGTTTACAGTGTTTAAATATATATTACGAAGATTAGTATTAATGATTCCAACTTTGATTGGAGTTACTGTTATATCATTTGCTATTGTTAATCTAGCTCCTGGTTCTCCTATTGAACAAAAGATTCAACAAATGAAGTTTGCTGGAGGAGGAGGAGATGGTGCCTCTTCAGGTGGAGGTGTCGCTTCAAATTCTAATACCAGTGGAGTTTCAAATGAAGTGCTTGCAGCTCTTAAAAAACAATATGGTTTTGATAAGCCAATTCATATTCGTTATTGGATTTGGCTAAAGAATATTGTGAGGTTTGACTTTGGAGAGTCCTTTACTTATGAAGAACCAGTTGTTGATGTAGTTATGAGCAAGTTTCCAGTATCACTTCAGTTTGGTATAGCTTCTTTATTATTGAGTTATCTCATTTCCATACCCTTGGGAGTATATAAAGCAGTTAAGCATGGTGGAAAGTTTGATGTAATTTCAAGTTTCTTATTGTTCGCTTTCTATTCTATTCCAAGTTTTATGCTGGCGATCTTCTTCATCGTTTTCTTATCGGGAGGGACCTTTTTAGATATTTTCCCGATTGGTGGTCTTTACTCAGACTTTTATGATGAGATGAATACTTGGGAAAGAATCTGGGATAGAGCGTATCACTTCGTCCTACCATTAATCTGTTACACCATTGGTTCATATACGACTTTAACTTTCTTGATGAAAAACTCATTGATGGAAGAGATTAAAAAAGACTATGTTCGTACAGCAAGGGCAAAGGGGTTAAGTGAAAAAGTTGTATATCTAAAACATGCCTTAAGGAATGCTTTAATTCCAATTGTTACCGGAATTGGTGGTTTTCTTTCAATCTTCTTTGCAGGGTCATTGCTTCTTGAAACAATTTTTCAATTAGATGGTATGGGACTTTTAGGATTTAATTCGATTTTATCTAGAGACTATAATGTAATTATGGGTCTCATCTTTATTCAAAGTTTATTAATGTTAATTGGAAATATTATTAGTGATATTGCCTACGTAATTGTAGATCCAAGGATAGATTTCTCATGATTGAACGATTTATAAAAAATGACCAAAATATAAAAAGATGGCGTGCCTTTAAAAGTAGAAAGGCTGCAGTTACTAGTTGTTGGCTTTTAGTTGTCTCTTGTTTTTTTAGTTTTACAGCTGAATTTTGGGCTAACTCAAAACCAATTATTTTAAAATATAAAGGAGAGACATACTTTCCCGTTTTTAAAGAATATTCTGTGAAAGAGTTTGGGATCACAGATAACATGACTGTCGAGTACAAGAAATTGAAATTATCAGAAGATGATTGGTCTTTATGGCCATTAATAAAGTGGGATCCATACGAGTCAAATAAGAAAGTAGATGAATTTCCATCTCCTCCAAGTGCTCATAATACTTTTGGAACTGATGATAGAGGACGAGATGTATTAACTAGACTGCTTTATGGTCTTCGCTATTCAATTACATACTCCATTCTTGTTTGGCTTATAACATTTTCATTAGGAATTATGTTTGGTGGTATTCAAGGATTCTCTGGTGGGAGGGTTGATCTTTATGGCCAAAGAGCTATTGAAATTTTAAGTACAGTTCCGCAGTTCTTTTTATTAATCATTTTAATATCAGTTTTTCAACCAAGCTTGTGGCTGTTAATTTTAATTACTAGTGTTTTTGGTTGGATTCCAATTAGTTATTATATTAGAGCGGAGTTTTTAAAGAATAGAAAAATGGAATACGTTGAAGCCGCTCGTTCAATCGGCGCTTCAAGAACACAAATTTTCTTTAAGCACATCTTGCCAAACTCTTTAGCACCAATAATTACTTTTTCTCCATTCACTATTGCTGGAGGAATCGCTGCACTAGCAGCATTAGATTATCTAGGATTTGGATTAGTTCCACCAACACCAAGTTGGGGAGAGCTTTTATCTCAAGCCCAGAAAAACTTTACTATTGGATGGTGGTTAGCACTTTATCCTTTCTTAGCTTTATTTTTTGTTTTGGTAATGTTCACAATTGTAGGCGAAGGGGTAAGAGACGCGATGGATCCACGAAGAGTAAAATCTTAATCGTTTAAGGTGAAATATTTTAAAGTTTAATTATTTGAAGATCTGTTTTATTTTAGAAAAAATAATACCAGTTGAAGATTAACTTTACTTAACACAATCAAAAACTTGATTTCTCGAGCGATGGCAGTGAACTAGAAGTAACTCAAGAGGATGGATTTACAACTTTTAGTTTATTATTTCCAAAAGATATAACTAATCTTGAACCTATTGTATCAGACGAAGCGGCCTCAATTTAGAAATAAATCTTTCTTGTGATCAATTGCCACCACATAAAAAAGTCACCCATTAAGCTAAATAAAGGTTGCTTAAATGTAGCGGGACGGTTTTTTTCAAAAACAAAATGGCCAGTCCATGCAAAACCATAACCCACTATTGGACAAAGCCAAAGTAATTTATACTGTGATGTAAAAATGGCATAACCTAAAATAATAAGCAAAAGATTTGTCCCAACAAAATGTAAGATTCTACAAATCTTATTTGAGTGCTCATTTAGATAAAATGGATAAAACTCTTTAAATGTTTTTAAACGTTGATAACTCATTTTTTAGTCCTTAATTTCTCTTAGCAAGCGTGAAAGTGACGGAGGAGCAATGCCGAGGTATGACGCTAAATAAGTCTTTGGAATTCTATTTACATCAATATGCTTACTATCCATACACATGTTTAAACGTTCTTTAGCATTGTAAAGAACGAACTCAATTTCACGCTTAGTTTTGCTCATATAATTTCTTACTAAAACTTCTCTGTAGACTTCATTCCAGATTGGAGACTCTTTCATTAGAGCAAGAAACTTTTCATATTTTATTGTGTAGATCTCGCTGTCTTCAATGGCTTGAACAGAAACCATCGATGGTGATTTCTCCCAACTTAAAAAGAAATCTAAGATAAATCCTCTTTCAGGAATAAACGAAAAAGTTTTCTCTTCTCCTTCATTATTAATTAGATATATTCTGAAAAGACCTTTGCTAACAATGGCAACGTCATCACATTTATCAAAGTGTTGTAAAAAGTGTTCACCTTTTTTTATAGTCTTCTTTACTAGTATGTCTTCAAGTTGGCTCCACTGTGAAATTGGTGAAGTTACTAATGTTTGGAAAAATAACTTTAAATGTTCGTCTAATTGACTCATGAGTATCCGTTTAATTAAATTGTTAAGTGGTGAAATTATATGATTTATATGAGAAAGGGGCATTGCGCCCCTTGTTATTGTTTTAAAGTGCTTTAAGCTTAAGTTTTATAGACTTTTTCTTTTTATCTCTTAAATATTCAACATTTATGGTGTCTCCAATTTGGTACTTTTCTAATTCATGGTAAACATCATCAGTAGAATTCACTTCCTTATTATTTATTTTAGTTATGACATCACCAATATAGATTCTGCCGTAGTTATCTTTCATCATCCCTTTGAGTCCTGCAGAAGCCGCGGAGCCTTCCGGATCAACAAACGATATGGCAGCGCCCTTACTCCCAACGTATCTTTCTCTGACAGGCGTTTCTAAGATGCCAATCCCAAGTCCAGGTCTAATAACTTTACCGTGGGCAATTAGTTGAGGTCCGATTCTTTTTATAGTGTCAACGGGAACAGCAAATCCTAAACCTGTACTTGAACCTGTTGTACTAAAAATCATGGTATTCATTCCAATTAGTTCTCCACTTGAATTTAGAAGAGGTCCACCTGAGTTACCTTGATTTATGGCAGCATCAGTTTGAATCATGTCATGAATTTTAACACCCCCAACTCCATTTATTTTCCTACCAAGGGCTGAGATAATTCCCTTAGATACAGAGTGGTCAAGTCCAAAAGGGTTTCCAATCGCCAAAGCTGTTTGACCAACTAGGAGAGACTTTGAAGTCCCAACATTTATTGGCTTTAATTGCTTTGGTTTTTCAATAAGTTTTAAAACGGCAATATCTTTTTTAGGAGCGACACCCACAACTTTTGCTTTGTATTGTTTTTTGTCATTATGAAACGTAATGACAAATGAGTTACCACCTTGGACTACATGAAAGTTAGTTACAATATGCCCTTTTTTGTCCCATACAAAGCCAGTTCCAGATCCTTGTGGAACTTCAACTTTTCCATAAAAAAAACTATCGGCTATTTTTATATTTGAAACGTTTACGACTGATGGAACAGCATTGTGATAAGTGTTAATTATTCTCTTTTCACTTCCTAGTAAGTTTGAGAATTGAGAAGAGAAGTTCTTGGTCTTTATAGAGCTGTCTTCATTAGTCGGCCTTTTGGCGTAGCAAGATAAAGACGATAGAAGAACAGCTGCAACGATAACCTTTTTCATGGTCACTCCTTTGCTATTGTCCGAATTAAGAGTATATTAATACCTTAATAAAAAAAAATCTACAAGTTGGAGTAAAAAAGTGAGTGAAGCTAAAGAAATTCAATACTTTAATAGGTCTACAGGTGAGCTTGAAGTGGAAAAAGTTTACGGTGAAGCGGCAGTAAATTTGCTTTATAGTGGCACTGTCGGCAAAGTTTTAGCCCCCATTTTTGCTAGTAAATTTTTAAGTAAGGCTTACGGTGCTCTTCAAGGAAATATGTTAACTCAACTTAAAGTTCCAAAGTTCGTTAAGAATTTTAATATAGATTTATCGGAGTACGAACCAGGCTCAGTTAAGGTTGATAACCAAGAGCTTTCATATAAGAATTTTAATGAGTTTTTTATTAGAGCATTCAGAAAAGGAAAGAGAAAATTCGTATCTGTTGAAAATGAAATGCCTGCTTTTAGTGAAGCTCGTTATTACGGTTATAATGCAATTACTGAGGATGTGAAAATACCTGTAAAGGGTAAGTTTTTAAATGCAATTGATTTAATTGGAGATGCAGATCTTGCCAAGGATTTTGTTGGAGGTCCTTTGTTATTAGCAAGACTTTGCCCTGTAGATTATCACCGCTATCATTACCCAGATCATGGAAAGACGCTTAAGAGCTTTAATATTCATGGAGAGTTTCATTCTGTAAATCCAGTAGCACTTAAAAAGAAAGCAGATATCTTTATTAAAAATGAAAGAAGAATATCAATACTTGAAACGAAAAGTTTTGGAAAACTTGCTTATATTGAAGTTGGTGCAGCGATGGTTGGAAAGATTATTCAATCTCATGATGAAAGTAAAAACTTTAGAAGAGGACAAGAAAAAGGATACTTCTTGTTTGGGGGTTCAACTGTAATCGTTCTAGGGGAACCCGGAGCATGGACACCGAGCCAAGATATTACAGAGAACACTGACAAGGGAATTGAAACTTATATTAAACTAGGTGATTGTGTCGCTGAGATTTAGTTAATATAGTTATTTATTAGTTCTCCATAATTTTGTTGGCCCCAGTATAAAAGTGTTTTGCTTTTTACTGATTTATGTTTTGAGCTTCTAGATTCAATAAAATCTTCAATATCTTGAAACATACTTTGAACTCTTAAATCATCACTCTTACTTAAGTAGACTTTTTTAATTGATACTTGTTTTGAATTAAAAGAAATTTCCTTCATAATATTCATAACCTCAATTTTTTTTGACTTAGAGTACACCTTTAAATTTTTTAAGTGTACTGAATATTGATTTTGGTGACAAAGAACGAGCTCTAGTGACTCTAGTCTGCTTAGGACTTTTTGCAAGACTCTAATCTCAATACCTGTCTCTTGATTTAGGCTTATCAGATCAATTTGCCTTTTATTAATCGCCTCAATAACGTAACGATCAATAAGTGTTAAGGTTGATTTCATTTTATGCTCCTATTGAATTACCATTGAGTTTAATAATAATCTTTCATTCATCTGATCCATTAGTCTCGATAATTTTTCAGGTTTTAAGTTCCTTAAGCAGTCTTTCGCTGTTGTTAGAAAGTTAGATGTTGAAAGTCCCTGGGCCTCTAGTATGGCATTTTCAAATGATTCGTATTCCGAAACCTTCATGTCCATTCCATTCATAATTCGGAATAGACGAGTCCTATTAATATTCAATAGCTTAGCTGACTCATTAAGTGTCATTGATGGATAATACTCTTTAAATGTCTTTAAAATTGATTCTTGAAGTTTCATTTGCTCCCCCTGTTGGTATAGAAGGAGCAAGTATGGTGCCAATTAGGCTTGAGGTGATAAACTGTCTGAGATTCTGTAGAAAGCAGAAGAAGATATCTTAAGCTCTTTTATAGCAGTAGTAACTTTTCCATTATATTTACCAAGTGTACTTAAAATTGTTTCTTGTTCAATTTTTTTGATGAAGTCTCTTAGTCCATGGCTAGAAATATAGTCTTTCTGAGGATTCGTTAACCAATCATTTCCATTATGACTCTCAAGACCTGATGTGATCTTAACGGGTAAGTCTTGAGGAGTTATAACTCCAGCTTGATTTAAGCTTAGTATTTCAATAGTTTTTTGTAACTCTCGTATATTTCCTGGCCAAGAGTACTTTTGAAGTATTTCTTTTGCCTCTTTCTTAATGACAACTCTTCTTGAGGTAAGTGAAGTAAAGTACTTAATTAGAAGTGGAATGTCTTTGATTCTATTTCTTAATGGTTTTATTTCAATATTTAATCCCGTGATTCTAAAAAACAAATCTTTTCTAAACTCGTCTTTATGAACTTTTTCAAAAAGATCTTCGCATGTTGCTGAAATAAGAGTGAAGTTTGACTTTACAGGCTTGTCTGCACCAACTGGATAAAATGTTTTTTCATCTAAAGCTTTTAAAAGCTTTTTTTGCATACTAGCAGGCATCGTGGCAATTTCGTCCAAGAATAGAGTTCCATTATTTGCAAGCTCTAAACGCCCTTTTTTATCCGTAATGGCACCTGTAAATGATCCTTTTTTATGGCCAAACAATTCAGATTCTATCAGGTTTTCAGGAATCTCTGCACAGTTTAAATGTACGAATGCAGCAGAGTCTTTGTGGGAGAGGTCATGTATTTGCTTTCCAATTAATGACTTACCGACACCAGTTTC
>CAXGOD010000048.1:0-9959 GCA_964011245.1 uncultured Bacteriovoracaceae bacterium
ACAGCAATAGGCGTTGCTATGGTTGGACGCTCTAATGTTGGAAAGTCTTCTTTGATCAATACTCTTTTTGGAAATAAAACCGCAAAGACATCTAAAACACCAGGACGAACTCAGAAAATAAATATTTTTACGTTTCAAATGCATGGAGAAGAAGAGACTTTCTTCCTTTATGACCTTCCAGGATATGGACATGCTCAAGTAAATAAAGTGATGAAGAAAAACTGGGATGAGTTAATGCATACATTTTTTATAAACTTAAACCCCCATACGATTCTAATAAATCTTCAAGATGCTCGCCATCCAAATCAAGTAACTGATCAACGTTTTTATGAATATATTAATCCTAAAAACTTCAGTATCTTTCTCGTTATGAACAAGATCGATAAACTTAAAAAGCAAAAAGAAAAAGCAGCTCTTGAAAAATTAAAGCCTCAAATCTATTCACAATTTAAGGCCGTAAAACAAATATTTTTTGTATCCGCTGAAAAGAGAATGGGAACAGAGGCCCTAGAGCAATCTGTTGCTAATTATTTATTTTCTCGTGTGGATGTCCTTAATACCCTTTAAAGGAGTTCTTCTAAGTCCACCTGTTACTGACTTCTTGGCACTCATACGTTTAAAGCTTTGAAGTGCACTACCTAAAGCCGTAGGCTCGAACACTAAATGTGTATACTCACGTAACATGCTTGTTAAGAGTTGGTTATCTACCTGATTGGCATACTTAACAAATTTAGAACATGCTTTTTCAGTTTGCCCTCCAAAATCATTATAAATGACTTTGCATTCATCATTCTCATAATCCCCTACTTTCGGATCATAACCAATAATATCCACAACTGTTACATAGTGAAGAATTTTTGCATCATTACTTCTTGAAATAAGAACAATAACTGGGGAGCGCCTAGCTTGTGAAACAATACTTTGTTTTCTGACCCATTCTCCATTACCTCGTCTCACTTCATAATAGAGTGAGTCTAAAAAATTCCAGCGGTTAGTACTATAATAATATTTCCACTCACCACTCATGCACTCTGGATTGTTATCAAACATCTCGTTCAGACCACCTTCTAATGTATCAGGCCTGATTCCTGGAGTCATATCCCAAAAGTACTTAGTTCCTATCTTCATATGATTAACAAAAAGTTTTTCACAATATGCATGAAAAACATTGGCCGCAGCAACTGCACCACATAAAGATTCATAATCATCTTTTTTTTCTTTTCGATCCGAGTAGCGAGTGTTTTGCGCAAAACTAACAGTTCCATCTTCACATTTGTATGCAGGCGTTTTAGAACCAATATCTTTTAGATCTACACGTTCGTAACAGCCGGCAACAGTGGGAGTGGTAAAAATTAAAAATAAAAAATAGATTAGTCTTTTCATATACTAAGTATATGAAGAATATTGTTTATTTCAGAAAAAAATACGGACTCGTATCGGGGAGGTAAAGTATCGAAATTACTCGTTTTTAAGTTCCTGAACTTCTTTTTCAAAACCTTTTAATTCACCTTTTAACTGAGCAATTTGTTCTAAAAGTTGGGCCACTTCTTCATTTTCCCACTTCAGATCACCCTTTTTCATGGCCTTGGCCACCATCTTCCCAAGCTTTTGATACTCTTCTTGGAGTTGAGCAGTTGATTGAGATGCAGACAACATCTTCATCCCAATTTGAGTTGTACGTTTAAATTCATTCTGGCAGGTATTAACCAGTTCGTTAAATTTATCTACCCAAGGATTTTCTTTATTATTGTTTTGCGCATTCATCACTTTACTCCGGTGAAGTTTTCTCCCTTTCAGTATAACCATAAATCTCTTATAAATGAATATAGGTAAAAAATCGGATTTTTATATGTTTGACAAAATTAGTGTGAAACTATCTGAAGAAGATAGAGCGCATAAAGAACAAGTTATCAATAAGTTAAAACAAAAGTATCTCAATTACAGAGATCCTTGGGGCTTTAATATCGACACCATTGCTGGTGCTCTAGATTATATTTATCCAGTTTATAAGAACTATTTTAAAGTAAGAGTCTTTGGAAAAGAGAATGTAGAAGATAAACCGTATATCTTGGCCTCCAATCATTCAGGACAAATGCTCCCACTTGATGGAGTTATGATAACGACTGCTTTTGCAACAGAGGTTGACCCCCCAAGAGTATTGCATAGTATGGTAGATACTTTTCTTTCAGGCTTCCCTTTTCTTGGAGACCTAACAGCTCAAACAGGATCTATTCTAGGAGATAGAGGAAACTGTACTTGGCTTTTAGACCAAGGAGAATCAGTTATGGTTTTTCCGGAAGGGATGAATGGGATTACTAAAAATACAAATGAGTTTTATGAGTTAAGAAAGTTTACTAACGGCTTCTTTAGAATGGCACTTTCTCGTGGAACACCGATACTTCCGATCAGCGTAGTTGGAGCTGAGGAAATGTTTCCATTTGTTTTTAATGCAAAGAAAATTGGCAGAAAACTTGGAATTCCAACAATCCCACTTATGACAAATTATCTCCCTCTGCCATCACCTATAGATATTTATATTGGTGAGCCGTATGAGATGCCAAAAGATCTTTCTCCTGATGCTCCTGACAAAGAGATTAGAAAACACGTTTATAATATTGAAAAAATAGTAAAAAAGAATTTGGCCTATGGATTAAAAAACAGAAGACCTTTCTTTGATAAAGTTAGAAAACCAATACAAGAGATGTTATTTAAGTCGAAGTTAATATGACAGAAGAAATAGAAGTTCCAGAAAGAAAAAGTGTTTTAATCATCGGTATCGCAGGTGGACTTGCTCAAATTACCGCTCGATTAATTGCACAAGAAAAGCCTGACTGGAAAGTCATTGGTGTCGACTCTCGTCCAATTAAAAATTGTGACAATATTAAAAACCTTGAATGCTTTAAAATCAGATATTCTCGTGGAAATTTTGAAAAGCTTTTCCGTGAACATCAATTTGATGCTGTTTATCACCTAGCACGACTAAGTCATAGTAAGTACACGGGACAAGATTTAAATAAAAGACTTGAACTAAGTGTTATGGGAACAAATAGGATCTTAGATCTAAGTCTAAGGTTTGGAGTCAAAAAACTCGTAGTCCTTAGTACCTTCCATGTTTATGGAGCCTTAAAAGATAATACTATATTTATAAAAGAGGATGCGCCACTAAAAGCCAGTATGAAGTATCCTGAGTTACGTGATGTTGTAGAGATGGATCAAATTTGTACAAACTGGATGTGGAAATACCAAGACAAGATGAGTACAGTTGTTCTTCGTCCTTCCAATATTATTGGAAGCCAAATTTCGAATTCAATGAGTCAGTACCTAAGTAGTCATTTAGCTATTAGACCGATTGATTATAATCCTGTTTTTCAATTTATTCACGAATTCGATATGGCGAAAGTTCTTATACGCTCAATAGATGAATTACCAACAGGTATATATAATGTCTCAACAAATGACTTTATTTCCCTACGAGACGCTCTCGACTTAGTTGGAAGTAAAGGTATTCCATTCCCTATCTCTGTTGCGGATCAAATGAATAAAGTTCTAAAGATGACAAAACTTGATGTTCCTGAATATCTAATTGATTATCTTAAATATTCTTGTTTAATTAGCAATAGTCATTTAAAAAGCCATCTAGGTGAAAATTTCAATCGGTTTAAAATCGATCAGGCATTAAACCTTTTAAAGATGTAGTTAGTTCTATTTCTCTCTAGCCATTTTTTACTTACGATACGATCTAATGTTTTAAGCTTAGCGTAAATATCATCTTCTTCTTCAGGGCTCATGCCTTCAGTAACTTTAATATTGAAATTCCACTTAATATATCTTGAAATATATTTTAAACTTTATAAGCTCCCACAGCCTCATTATGGGTGGTTGTTGGGTAGTTAGGTATGAGATTGACAAATATGGATGTTTTGCAGCACCTAGCAGAAATGGAGGAAAGTAATGAAACCTTTTTCATAACTCTATGCTCGTTTAATATTGGACTTTATTTAAGAAATACTCATCTAATAACGGGGCGTATCATTCAATACACTTTCCAACTCGTTAAAACTTATGTTTAAATCTTAACAATTCTAAATGGCCCGGTGGTGGAATGGTAGACACAGCGGATTCAAAATCCGCCGGTAGCAATACTGTGCGAGTTCAAGTCTCGCCCGGGCCACCATTATATATAGTAAAATCTGAATGACTCAAGAACTCCTTATTCCTTTTTTTATGATTATTGCCTTAGTTTACTGCTCAGTAGGCTTTGGAGGAGGTAGCTCTTATATTGCCCTAATGCTTTTATTTAACTTTGAATTTCAATCCATTCCAACTATTGCCCTTGGTTGTAATATAATTGTTGTTTGCTCTGGTGCTTTTCATTATATAAAAAATAAACAAGTTAACTGGAGACTCGTCCTTCCTTTTTGTTTAAGCTCTATACCTGCATCTTACCTAGGAGCGAGCATAAGCCTGGAAAAAGATGTTTTTAGAGCTATTTTAGGAGGTGCTTTATTACTGAGCGCACTAAAAATGTTGTTCTTCAAAGCGAAAGACTATGATCAAACAAAACTTCCGAGCTTTTATATTTCCTTATTTGTTGGTTCAGTTTTAGGACTTATATCGGGCACTATTGGTATAGGAGGAGGAATTTTTCTCTCTCCTATAATGTACACATTTAGATGGAGTCACCCAAGGTTTATTGCTTCAACTTGTTGTCTTTTTATACTTTTTAACTCCTGCTCGGGGTTATTGGGTCAACTTATGAAGCCTCAAGGTATGATACAAACTCAAAAGATTTTGCCACTAATAATTGCAGTCTTTGTAGGAGCTCAGATTGGAGCTTTTCTAAGTTCAAAGAAGTTAAGTCCAAAGCTTCTAAAAGTTATCACTGGAGTTCTTGTATTATTTGTATCCTTAAGATTACTTATGATAGATTAACGAGATGATTACAACACATGAAGCTCTAAAATTAATATTAAACTCTACTCCCGATGGCAAGAGTGAGTCTCTTTTTATTGAAGACACTCAAAGTAGAGTTTTGGCTGAAAATATTTATGCAACAAGATCGTACCCTCCATTTGACCGAATCACCATGGATGGCATTGCGATTTCAAGTCAATCCATATCAAAAGAGTTTAAAGTTGAATCAATCGCCAAGGCTGGAGACAAGGTCAAGAAACTGAATCAAATCGACTCATGCATTGAAGTTATGACTGGATGCCCCCTTCCAATTGGCTGCGATATTGTAATCCCCTACGAGGAAGTTGAGATAAAGAATGAAGTTGCCAAGATTCTAGATCCAACATATGAGTTTAAAAATTTTACTCACGCTAAGGCAAGTGATTATAAAAAAGATGATTTATTAATTAAAAAGAATACGCCTATCACAAGTACTGTTGTAGGAATTATTGCATCTCAAGGAATCAAAAGAGCAAAGGTCTATGTTCTTCCTAGTATTTCAATCATTAGCTCGGGAAATGAGCTAAAAGAGCTAGATGAAAAAGTTCTGGAGCATCAAATTTATCGTTCTAACCCTTATATGCTTGAAAGAGAGCTTAAGGGAGTAGCAAACTTTAAGATCAATAAGTTTCATATTCAAGATGATTTGGAAGAAACGATTAACATTCTCGCAAAGGCAATGGATCAAAGTGACCTCATCATTGTTTGCGGTGGAGTTTCAAAAGGTAAATTTGATTATATCCCCGCCGCTTTAGAGAAATTAGAGGTTAAGAGGATTTTTCACCGAGTATCACAAAAACCTGGCAAGCCACTTTACTATGGAACTAAAGAGAGCAAACAAGTTTTTGCTCTCCCCGGTAACCCAGTTTCTGCCCTCATTTGTTTAAGAAAATATGTGACTTCTTCTCTGCAAAAACAAATTGGAATAAACAATGAAAAGATCTATGGTATTTTAACAAAAAAAGTAGAGTTTAGTAGTGATCTTACATATTTTTTAGCAGTTAGCGCCGCCTCTAGCTCAGATGGAGCATTACTTGTTACACCTATTGAAACTAATACTTCTGGTGACTTTAACTCTTTGTGCTACAGCAACGGTATAATAGAGCTCCCTAAAGATAGACATATCTTTAGGCCCGGCGAGTCATTTTTGTATTATCCTTGGAATTAGGCCTAAAAAATGACAATATGATCCCCTAAATTATGGATAAATACGGCAGAGAGTTTACTAAATTAAGACTTAATCTTCTTGATGCGTGCAATATGCGCTGCCTTTATTGCATGCCCGAAAATCAATCTTTTACTCGCTTAGATAAAACATTAAGCGTTACAGATATTTACTCCATTACTTCTAATCTAGTAAGCGCAGGAATAGAAGAAATTAGAATCACAGGCGGCGAGCCACTTTTGCACCCAGAGTTTAAAAAGATTGTTAAGGCGCTAAGTGAACTTAAGCTTGAAAAATTATCTTTAACCACCAATGCAGTAAAACTTGATCAATATCTGATCTTTTTGAAACAAACTAAAGTTTCTCATATAAATATTTCACTTGATAGTTTAATCAAAAAGTCTTTTGAATTTATTACTAAAAGCAGTTACTACCAAAAAGTTATAGATAATATCTTATTGGCCAAAGCAAATGGCTTCCACATAAAGATTAACATGGTGATGATGAAAAATCTTAACTTTGAAGAAATTGAAGACTTTCTCATTTTTTCAGCAAAAAATAATATTGAAGTTCGTTTTTTAGAGATGATGAAAGTTGGACACGCTTTAAAATCATTTGATAGACATTTTGTGAGTGCTGACGAGGCGATTACAAAATTAAAAAATAATTGGCGCTTGGAAACAATCAAAATGCCTAAAGACTCAACCTCTTTTAACTTTATTGCCACGAAAGAAAATCTTAAAGCTCAGATTGGATTTATAGCATCAGAGTCCAAACCTTTTTGCGCTGGATGCTCAAGACTTAGGCTAACCAATATTGGAGAGCTCAGGCCTTGCATGATGGTTAATGAAGGGCCAAGCGTTATAGGACTAGGTGCTAATGATATGGAATTTACTTTAAATGAGCTTATAGAACATAAACCTAATTTTAGAATTGCTAATAACCCCCTAACGATGAATGAGATCGGAGGATAGATGGGACTAACTCATATTGATGATCAAAATAATCCTTCGATGGTAGACATTGAAGACAAAAGCATTACTAAAAGGTATGCCAAGGCTAAAGTATCGGTAGTTTTTCCAGAACAAATAATAGAATTACTTAATGCTGATAATGAGCTCATAACATCTAAAGGTCCTGTTTTTCAAACAGCGATAATTGCAGGAACGATGGCGGCAAAAAAAACATCAGACATAATCCCTTTTTGTCACCCACTAAATCTTGAGAGCATTAAGTTTGAAATTGTAAAAGAATCAAAAAATCAATTTGATATTTTTTGCAAAGTAAAACTAACTGGAAAAACTGGTGTTGAAATGGAAGCCCTAAGCGGTTGCATGGGGGCGGCTTTAACTGTTTATGATATGTGTAAGGCCATAAGTCATGAAATCAAAATTACCAATTGTGAGCTTGTTGATAAAACTGGCGGAAAAAGAGATATTCAAGGAGGCATTGAGTGCAATTAAATGCCTTAATCTTATGCGGCGGCAAAAGTAGCCGAATGAGAGAAGATAAAAGTCTCATTAACTATCATGGTATCGCTCAAAAAGATTACCTAAAAGATTTACTTATGCCTTTTTGCCAAAATGTTTATTTCTCATACAAAGAGCAGCTAACAGGTGAAAATATTATAAATGATGTTTTTGATATAAATGGACCAACTTCTGGAATTATGAGTGCTTTTAATAAAAACTCAAACAGCGCTTGGCTTGTTGTTGCCTGCGATCTTCCTTTTGTTGATCAAAAGACAATCGAAAAAATTGTCAAAAATAGAAATCGACATAAAGATGCCACAGCATTTAAAAGTGAAAATAACAAAGTAGTTGAACCATTATGTACTATTTATGAGCCAAGGGTTATAGAAAAATTCAAAAAATATATTGCACTTAATAAAACTTGCCCGAGAAAAGTTTTGTTAAATTCAGATGTAGAGCTTATTGAGCTAGATAATAAAAATGCTCTTAATAATGCCAACACTCAAGAGGATAAAAACAATGCCATTTCAGTATTAAAAGGAGCTCACTATGCAAATTAATTTAAAGTATTTTGCCTCTTTAAAAGATGAAGCTGGTGTATCCAATGAAAAAATTGAAACTGATGCTAAAAATATTGAAGAACTTTTTGAACAACTTAACACTAAGTACAAATTTTCAATTAACAAGAGCTATCTTAGAGCTGCAAAAAATGAAGAATACGTAAACTTTGATACTCTCCTAACTGATGGTGATACTATTGTCTTTATTCCCCCTGTGGCAGGTGGATAATGTTTAAAATTACAGATCAAAACATTAATAACCTCAATGAACTTGATACAGATATTATTAAAAATCAGGCCGTTGGAGGGATTGTATACTTTCAAGGTGTAGTAAGAAATCACAACGAAGGAAAAGAGGTATCTTCTTTGGAGTATGAATCTTACGAGGCGATGGCACAAAAAGTTGGATTATCAATCATTAAAGAAGCGATAAAAAAATTTGGGATTGAAGATGCGTTCAGCATTCACAGAACAGGCCATCTAGATATAAATGATACTGCAATCTGGGTGATCACGACAGGTCACCATAGAAAAGAAGCTTATGAAGCAAATCAATATATTATTGATCGTATAAAAAGCGAAGTTCCTATGTGGAAAAAAGAGCATTATGCTCATGAAAAAGCGCAGTGGATAGCTTGTCACCGCTGCCAAGAGCACAGCGAGCACATACATGATTGACTACTATCAAAGACAAATAATTTTAAAAGATGTTGGTCAAATCGGGCAAGACAAACTTAACCAAACTCATGTTCTAGTTATTGGAGCAGGAGGTCTTGGGTGCCCGGCACTTATTTATCTTGCTAGTGCAGGAATTGGTAAAATTAGTATTTATGATGGAGATATCGTTGATGAATCAAACCTTCACAGACAAACCATCTATACATATGATGATATTGGAAAATCAAAAGCTAACGCTGCAAAAAATTATTTATGTAAAAGAAACCCTTATATAAACGTAATGGCTTTTAATCAAGAATTTAATAAAACAACTGTTATTTCAGATGTAGATATTATTATCGATTGCTCTGATAATCTTAGAACTAAATTTATTGCAAACGATTTAGCAAAAGAACTTAAAAAAGCATTTTGTGTTGCTTCTATTCATAATACTGATGGGCAATTAAATTTTTTTGATTTTTCAAACAATGATATATGCTTAAGATCTATTTGGCATAAAGAACCAATGGACTCTGAAGTAAGAACTTGCGAAGAAAATGGAATAATTGGTGCTTTTGTAGGGGCCTTGGGTACACTTCAAGCAGTTGAGGTCATTAAGTATATTTTAGGGTTTGATTTTCTGAAAAATGATATAAGTTTGCTCATTGATTTAAGTTCTTTAGAAATAAACAAAGTTAAATTTGTAAGAGAACATAACATATCTAAGATTGATTATGATTCTTTAGAGCTAGAGTTTTATCAGAGTATTTTTAAAGATTATGAGTGTATAAACATTACTTATAAAAAAGTTAACTCCATCGAGCATGAAGTCAAAAGTGCAAATATAAAAGAGTTAATTAAAACTTTTCCTTCGAAAACGAAAGTGGCAGTTTTTTGTCATCAAGGAATTAAATCTTTAGAGATAACCAAAGACCTTAGAGCTCAGGGGTATCAAAATATTTTTTCTGTTCGTGGTGGGCTTAAAAACCTTTCATTATGAAGACGATATTTTTACTACTTTTTTTTTCCATTAAGCACTTCGCTTGGGCAGGTGATACAAATTTTTTATATTCAACTTCTTTGTCACCTAAATTTGATATAGCCTACTATGCTGAGCAATCAGATAAATATTTTAATACTCTCGATTCATAT